>CALXNP010000005.1 GCA_944389785.1 uncultured Anaerobiospirillum sp. | reverse complement strand
GACTTTGACCTTGCTAACTGCTCGCCGATCTAGGGACTTTCACCCATTAGAAAATGTGCATGCCATGCGCACAATAACAAACCCTAAGTTGTTTAACTTAGGGTTTGATCAAAAGTTTCAATCTATCCTTACTAGCTTAAACTAAGTATTAGCTATTAGATGAGGTTTTAAAGAATTTAAGCTCTTCAAGTAAGGTTTCAACTAGCTCTGCAGCTTCTTTTGAAGTAGCAGTTTGTGAATTGCTTACATCAACTGATTGTTGTGCCATTTCACTAATAACTTGCATATTAGTTGAAATTTCAGAAGTTGCAGTGGTTTGCTCTTCTGCAGAAGTTGAAATATGAATAATTTGAGAGTTTACTTCATTTACTGAAGCCATAATACTATTTAATGTTTCTTCTAGCTCACCTGCATGAGTTGCCATAAGTTCCATCTGCTCAACAGAATTTTGCATTGAGTCTGTAGCTGCTTTAGAGTCATCTTGTACAGTCTTAACCATAGCGGTAATTTCCTGAGTAGACTTTGAAGTACGTGAAGCTAAAGCTCTTACCTCATCAGCTACCACAGCAAAGCCACGACCTGCTTCACCAGCACGGGCTGCTTCAATAGCTGCATTTAAAGCAAGTAAATTGGTTTGAGCTGCAATTTCATCAATAGTACTTACAATAGAAGCAATCTTCTGACTTTGTTCTGCTAAGCGTAAAACCTTTTCTGAATCGCTTTGTGTTTGAATACTTTGTCCTTTAATTTGTTCAACTGTAGTTCTAACTTTTTCTACACCAAGGTGTGTTTCATGTTTAGTTTTCTCTGAGGTTTCTTGAGCAACGTGACAGTTTTTAGCAATATCTGAGGTTGTAGCTACCATCTCATCTGCAGCAGCTGCTACACCAATTGCTTTACTTTCAGCACTGCTAGCACCTTCTGCTACAACTTGAGATGATGAGTAAATGTCATTAGAAATAGAGGCAATTTTTTTAGATACAGAAATTACACGAGAGATAGTTTTGTCTAAAGTGTCACTAATAGCTAAGTAAGAGCGGTATATATCACCAATTTCATCTCCAGGTATATCTTTAATAGTGAAATTAAAGTCACCTTGTTCAATACGACTTGCAGTCTTCTTAAGACGAAGTGTGTGAGATACAATATATTTTTGAATAAGAAGCAGGCTTATGAGTGTTAAGATTATACCTACAACAGCTATAACTGCGATAACATAAATTTCTTTCACAACATCTAATTTATGGACTGTGTTTGTAAGCATGGTACCATACAACATTGAAATCTTATTAGATGCATTTACAGTAGCTACTTGTTGCTTTGTAATAGCATTTCTATATAACTGCAAAGCTGTTCTTGCTCTGCCATTTTCAATGACAGGAATAAATTCATTATTTAAGAGATTAATATATTTATTAACTTCTACTCTTGCAGCATTTACTTCATCTGCAAAGGTTGTTCCATGTAATTTATCTGCAGCTTCTTTTAAAGCAATAACTAATTCTCTACCCTTTTGTGCTGTTTCTTTGTTTGGAGCCCAAATAGCAAGACTTGACCATTCTTGAAGATCATTGATAGCATAACTTGTCTTAGCACCTTGTACTCTAGCACTGTCTACTAGTAATAATTGTCTTTCTATTTTTAAATTTAAAGATAAGGTAAAGATACTGGTTATAGTAATAACAATAATACCTATGATACCAAAGGCAAAAGCCAATGAGAGCTTCCCTTTAATACCAAGATTGCTAATAAAACTCATAAATAAACCTCAAAATTGGTTATCAAATAGACAATATCAAGCTCCAATTATATACAATAGATATGAATTTATAAAGATTTTATATGAAATTATGTAAATATATTTGAATATGTTATTGGGTTAGTATTTTAGATCTTGAATTTATCATAATTAACAAAAAATTAGTTAGGGTGATTTGATAAATATAGCTAAATGTTAGTTAATTTTGCACTAACTTTATGCAAAATTAACTTTAAGATATTCAATTAAACAACTATTTTGCTTTAGCCTGGTAATTTAAAAAGTTAATAAAGTTTTTTAAATCTTCCTCAGTATCATTACTTCTACCAGCTATAGATAAAAGAACTAGATTACCATCAGGACCATAGACAACAGCTTCAATTTTACTATCATCACAATAAAAGGTCCAAGCATCTTTTATTAGATTTGATTGTACTGGAATACTGCAAGCTAGTTTTTGTGAAGCTACTTGTGCATAAGTAGTTGCTGAAACTTTATCGCCAATGCGATTACCTATGTAAGTTACATTAATAGCTAATGTTTTAGTATTATTAATATAGGATAGAGAGTTTTCAACACTAGCATTATTTTCAACTGTCCAATTAGGAGGGCATGGTACATTATCTTCACTGTTAAGTTGAGTTTCTGCAAAACTACCAAAACAATAGCATAAAGCACTAATTATAAGTAATGATTTTAATTTCATAAGTATATCCTACTAATAAAGTACATCTTATTATAAGCAAAAAACTAAAATCTCTAAAGCTTAGTTTTATTTAAGCTTGAATGTGATAAAAAAGAGCGTAAGAGTAAATCTAGTAGTTGCAAGCGTGAGTATTTATCACTTTCAGGAAGATTATAACGTAAGGAGTTTGCTCCTATAAGCTTATATTCATCATGTTTTGAGTTTTGAATAATGCTAAGTAAATAACTATTATCAACCTTATGCTCAGTACTAAATTCTATTACTCCACCTTTTTCATTTGCATTTATACGCACAATACCTAAATTAGTTGCTATCTTTTTTAGTTTACTAATTTCAATTAAATTGATGCTAGCTTGTGGTAGAGGACCATAAATATCAATTAACTCTACCTTAAACTCCGCAAATTGCTCATTAGTTTCTAAAGCTGCAAGTCTTTTATATAAAGATAGTCTTTTGTTGATATTACTAATGTAATCATCGGGGAATAAAGCAGCAATATGCAGATCAATTTCACATTCATTTAAATTGATATCATTTAAAGATAGCTCTTTACCTGATTTTAATGATTTAATTGTACGATTAAGCATTTCCATATATAAGGAAAAACCAATTTGCTCCATTTGTCCAGATTGTTCTTGTCCTAAAATTTCTCCTGCACCTCTGATTTCAAGGTCATGGGTAGCTAACATAAAGCCAGCCCCTAATTCATCAATAGAAGATAAAACTTCTAAACGTCTTTTAGCATCTTTGGATAAGAACTCTTTTTTTGGTGTAAACAAATAAGCATAAGCTTGATGGTGAGATCTTCCAACTCGACCTCTGATTTGATGCAATTGGGCTAAACCTAAAAGGTCAGCTCTGTCTATAATGATAGTATTAGCACTTGCTACATCAAGACCATTTTCAACAATAGTAGAACATAAAAGTACATTAAAGCGATGATGATTAAAATCTTTCATAACGCTTTGCAATTCTTTTTCATGCATTTGTCCATGAGCTATAGCAATTACAGCTTCTGGTACTAGTTTTTGTAAGTGCTCTTGTTTTTGTTCAATGGTTGAAACATCATTATGTAAATAATAAACTTGTCCACCACGTTTTAATTCACGCATTATAGCTTCAAAACAAATTTGGTCAGAATCTTCAAGTACAAAGGTTTTAATTGCTAATCTATTTTGTGGTGGAGTTGCAATAATTGATAATTCACGCATACCCTCAAGTGACATATTTAAAGTACGAGGAATAGGGGTAGCAGTAAGAGTTAAGATATCAACTTGTGATCTTAATTGTTTTAGCTTTTCTTTTTGGGCAACACCAAATCTATGTTCTTCATCTATGATGATAAGACCTAAATCTTTAAAAGCTACATCTTTAGATAAAAGTTTATGTGTTCCAATGATGATATCAACACTACCTTCTTTAAGCTTAGCTATAGTTTGTTTTTGTTCTTTAACACTTGCAAAACGGCTTAAGGCTTCAACTACTATAGCAAAGCTTGCAAATCTTTCTTTAAAGTTTTGATAATGTTGTTCAACTAAAATAGTAGTAGGCACTAAAATAGCAACTTGTTTACCAGCATAGGCTGCAACAAAAGCAGCACGTAAAGCTACTTCAGTTTTACCAAAACCAACGTCACCACAGATTAATCTATCCATAGGTATTGGCTTTTGCATATCTGCAAGGGTTGCATCAATTGCTGCTTTTTGATCAGCTGTTTCTTCATATTCAAAGCCTAGTGCAAACTCATCTAAGGCTTTATTGTCAATGTTAAAAGCAAAACCACTATGAGCTTTACGTTTGGCATAAAGATCTAAAAGAGAAGCTGCTACATCATAAATTTTGTTTATAGCTTTTTGTTTTTTCTTTTTCCAAGCATCATGTCCAAGCTTGGATAAGACAGGATTTTCAACCCCACTATAACGTGCTACTTTATTTAAAGATGTAATAGGGATATTTAAAATATCATTATTTTGATATTGAATTTGTAAAAACTCTGTTTTGATATCATTAATAACTAGGGTTTTAAGTCCCATATAGCGACCAATACCATGGTCAACATGAACTACTACTTGACCTATTTGTAGCTGTGCTAAATTATTGATTAATGTTTCAGGATCAATAGTTGCTTTACGTGATCTTTGTCTTTGTTTTATTAATTGTTGTCCAAAAAGCTCTGTTTCTGTAATTAGTATTAAATTTTTATGTATAAAGTTTACACCCTGAGTAAAAGGGGCAACAGTCAGCATTAATGAGTCTTGTTTAGTTAAAAAATCATCAAAGCTTGAAGCAGCTTTAATTCCAAATTGATCAACTAAACATTGGGGTATTATCTCCCTTAAAGCTTGACGTCTGCCCTCTGAAGTAGCACTAATTAAGATGCGCGATTTTTTATCAATGGCTTTTTGTACATAATTAATAAATTTAGAGTAATCATTTTTATTACCACTATGAGTAATTGCAATATCATCTATTAAACAAGTTTTAGCATTATTAAAACCACGTATATTTAGTTCACTATCATTAAATTCATCTTTGCTTATAAGTGCATAAGATTTTTGTTTGATAAGATTAAGCAAATTATCTGCACTTAAAAAGACTTTATAGACGGCAAGAGGTGGGTGATCTGGATTTCCTTCAAATAAACTAAAACGCTTATGAGCCTCTATATCAAAATTATGGGCTAGTTTTTCTATATTAAAAGGTGCTAGTACTTGTATATCTTGATCAAGATAATCAAATAAATTTGCTGTCTCTGTAAAAAATAAGGGCAGATAATATTCAATACCACCTGGTATTGAGCCTTTTGAAATAGATTGATAGATAGTATGATTATTTAAATTTTGACTTAAAAAGTTATTTCTATAATTAGATCTAAATAAAGCGATACCTTCTTTATCTAAAGGAAACTCATGTGCACTAAAAAGTTTAATACTTGTAACTGATTTAATAGAGCGCTGTGTTTGTAGATCAATGACATTGATACTTTCAACTTCATCATCAAAAAAGTCAATACGATAAGCCTCATCACTAGCCATAGGATAAATATCTACAATTTCACCACGTACAGCAAATTCTCCTCGCTCAAGTACTGTATCTGTTTGTAAATAACCTTGTTGTACTAAATCAAAAGCCATTTGCTGTATATCACGCTTATCGTGACAGCTGATACTAAAGTTTGATTTTTTTATAAATGATAAAGGAGCTAATCTTTGCATTAGAGCATTAATTGAAACTACAATTAAAGGTTTTTGCTCATAGGCAATATTAGCTAAAAAAGATAAACGGTTTGAAATAATATCAAGATGAGGTGCAAGAGCATCATACGGAAGAGTTTCATAATCTAAAAAGCTATGTAAATTAAGTTTAGGGTTGATAGCTTTAAGATTATTAATGATTAAAGAAACTTCAAAATTATCTTTAACTATTAGTAATAAACCTTTAGAACTATTTTCATATGCTGTTAAAATAGCTATTTCATAGGCAATACCTCTTAAATTGCCTAAAGCTTTTTTGCTTTGTGTAATTTTAAAGTCAAATAAATTAAGGTGTTGCATAATATTCTTTTTATCTTGTTTTATTTTAATTTACATGCTTTTATTTAAAAAAGTTTTGATAAAGCTACAAGCTAACAATTTTAAGCTCTATATATGATTTTAGCAATTGTAGTTAATTGTAACATTGTGTTAATTTTCAATTAAGATATGGATAAAAAAATTTGTTTTTTTATAAAAAATTAAATCGATGCTAAGAATTATCTAATAAAAGAGTTTTAAACTCTTGCAAATATAATTAAGACAATAAACAATTATGTGTAAATAATATTTAAAGCAAGATTACTTAAGCATATAAAGTATAAATTAATATACAAGCATTATTTGTTATTAAGATAAAATATACATTTATTTTGCTTAACTAATTTTGTTAAGTGAAAATTTTTTAGGCTTTGTTTTATATGTTTAATCGTAAAATTACTTATATTTATTTAGCTTTTTGGTGTGCTTTAATTAGCATATGTGCTTATTTAAGTCCTTATTTTGCTAATGATTATCGTTATATGTTAATTTTTGGTACAACAGATAAGGTACACAACGTTATTGACATATTAATTTCACAATATAATCACTATTTTTACTGGGGTGGACGTACTGTAGCACATGTTATTGCTCAGCATTTACTTTTAGCTCCTAAAGCTGTGCAGGCTTTATTACAGGGAGTATTATATTGTGCTATGCTTGTTTTAATTTGTTATATGGGTAATATGCACAGTAAGATACGTTTTAGTCATATTTTTGCTGTAAGTATTTTACTATTTTTATCTTTGAGATATTTTGGTGAAGTAGTAATTAGTCCTGTTAGTGCCAGCAATTATTTATACACAAGCTTAATCGTATTAGTTTTTTTAATACCTTATTTAGAGAGTTTTGATAATAGAAAAGAAAAAAGCGTAATCTTTGCTATTGGCATGTTTATATTAGGTGTTTTAAGTGGTTGGTGTAATGAAAATACAGGCTTTGCTATTTGCTTTGTATTAGGTTTATTATGTGTCTATCGCATGTATAAACGTGATTTAAAACACTATGAGTTATTAGGTTTGCTTGGAGCTATTATTGGCTTTTTGTTATTAGTTTTTGCTCCAGGTAATGGTGTGCGTTATGATAATATTAAACAAGCTGGCTTTGATCCAATTGAGCATTTTTTTGCTACTTTTAAGATTATAGGCATTAGTATTCTTGCCATGTATGCTTTGTTTATAGCTTTAATTTATTTAATTATTAAAGCTAAAATTAATTTACGCAAAATGACTTTAGATAATGACTTAAAAAAAGTTCTATTCATTTTAGCTATAGGTTTTGCTTCATTTTTTATTATGATGTTCTCACCAACCTTTCCTGCTCGTTCTACTAGCTTTTGTAGTTTCTGTATAGCTATAGCTATTGTACAAATCGCAAACTATATGCGTAATAATAATATAAGTATATTACCAACTAAATTAAGTTTAGTTTTAACCAGTTTAGCTTGTATTTATGTGTTAATTATAAGTAGCAATATGGTTTATGGTTATAATCAAGCAAGATTAGATGGTATTGAGCGTGATAAATATATTCAAGAACAAATTGCCTTAGGTCAAAAAGATATTGTTACAGATGCTATGCATGTATCTAATACCAAATATTTATACATAGCAGATATTAGAGCAAATCCAAAACATTATGCTAATGTTTTAGTTTCTAATTATTATAAAATTAACTCTATTAAAAGAAAATGTGATATTAAAAAGAGATTTTTAAATAATGATTTTGTTTTAATTGCTAGAACTAATAAAAGAGTATGTGAGTAGGGAGAATATTATGGATGATTTTGAATTTTTTAGGCCAACACACTATTATTTTGGTCAAGATAGTGATTTATTAGTTGGTAAGCATATTAAGGCATTAAAAAAACATAGAGTACTAGTTATTTATGGTAGTTCTTTTGCAAAGAAAATAGGTCTCATAGATAGAGTTATTTCGTCAATTAAAGAGCAAAATCTTACAGTGTTTTCCTTAGGCGGGGTTATGCCTAATCCACGTTGTGACTTGGTTTATGAAGCTTGTGAAATCTGTAAAAAAGAGAAAATTGACTTTATTTTAGCTGTAGGTGGAGGTAGTGTAATAGATACAGCTAAAGCTTGTGCTGTTGGTGCTTTAATTGAGAATGATTTTTTTGAACATTTTTTTATACAAAGAAATAGTATTGAAAAAGCTATTGATGTAGGTGTTATTTTAACTATACCAGCAGCGGGTTCTGAAGGGTCTTCTAGTTGTGTAATTCAAGGTTTGCATGCAGATAAGATCATTAAATCAGGTATTAGCTCAAATTTAATTGTACCTTGTTTTGCTATTTTAAATCCAAAGCTTAGCTTTAGTTTATCAACATATCAAACTGCTTGCGGTGTAGTGGATATGATGGCACATATTTTAGAACGCTATTTTACAAATACTAAAGATGTAAGTGTTACTGATAGAATTTGTGAGGGTTTATTGTGCTCAATAATTGAGACAGTACCTCGTATTTTAAATGATCCTTTTGATTATGGTGCAAGAGCTAATTTAATGTGGGCTGCTACTTTAGCTCATAATAACTTATGTGGAGTTGGACGTGAGCAAGATTGGGCATCACATCACTTAGAGCATCAATTATCTGCTTTATATGATTGTGCTCATGGTGCTGGCCTTGCGGTGATTATGCCTGCTTGGATGGAATATACCATGTCTCATGATGTTATGCGTTTTGCTCAATTTGCTAATCGTGTTTTTGGCATTGAAATGAATTTTGAGGATCCTTACGATACTGCAAAAGCAGGTGTAAGTGCTTTACGTGAATTTTTTAAATCTATGTCAATGCCGCTTAATTTTGAGCAATTAGGGGCAAATAAAGATGATATTCCAAAACTTTTAAATATGCTTGGCATAGATAATCATAGTGAAGGTCATTTTATGATTTTAGACAGAAGTGATTGTGAGAGTATCTATAATATTGCTGCAAATTATAAGGAGTAGATATGCAAAAAGTTGTATTTATTACAGGTGGTGCTTTAGGCATAGGCAAAGCTACAGTTTTAAAATTTTATGAAAAAGGTTTTAAAGTAGCTTTTATGGATAAGGATAGAGATAATAGTTTAAAATTAGTAGAACAAATTAATGATAGTGATAATTTACTTTTTATTGAAGGTTCTACAACTAATAAAGATGATTTAAAAAATGCAGTAGCTCAAGTTTTAAATAAGTTTAAAGCAATAGATTGCTTATTTGCTAATGCTGGTATTCATAGAAAAAACAGTATATTAGATATAAGTGAAGAAGAGTTACAATTAGTTATTAATACTAATATTTATGGTACGATATATACTATTCAAGCTTGTCTTGATGCTTTAATTAAATCTCAAGGAAGTATTGTAATTAATGCTTCTGATCAAAGTTATATAGGTAAACCAAAAAGTTTTGCTTATGGACTAACTAAAGGTGCTTTAGCTCAAATTGTAAAATCAATGTCTATTGATTTAAAAGAGTATAACATTAGAGTAAATTCTGTGTGTCCTGGTACTATTGCTACACCTTTAGTTGAGAATTTGTTTGAAAAATTAAGTCAAGGTGATGAGCATAAAAAAGAGCAAATGCTAAAAGAAGAAGAGGCGTTATTCTTTGGTAATCGCTTAGGTAAACCTTGTGAAGTAGCAAATTTAGTATATTTTTTAGCAAGTGATGAAGCTTCTTTTATTACTGGAGCTAATTACTTAGTAGATGGTGGTTTAGTGGCATCTTAGCTTTGATAAATAATTTAAGTAATTAAACTCTTGCTAAATCATTAAGATTTTGCAAGAGTATTTTTGTTTATTTACAAGCTTGTATAAAATTATTGCAGGCTTTATCAAGTAGCTCTAAAGCAATATCAATCTGCTTATCTGAGATAATAAGTGGTGGAGTTAATCTTAAAACATCAGGAGATGCTGTAAGTACTAATAAATTTTCTTTACCACATAATTCTTGAAGCAGTGATGCTTTACCTTGATATTCATCACTAAGTACTGCACCTATTAATAAGCCCATTCCTCGAACTTCTTTAAAGATTTTATATTTGTCTTTAAGAGCATTTAAACCTGTGAAAAAGTGTTTAGATTTTTCTTGTACTGCTTGTAAAAAGTTTTTATCAGAAATCACATCTAAAACATAACAGGCAACAGCACAAGCTAAAGGATTACCTCCAAAAGTAGAGCCATGAGAGCCAAGAGAAAAATGGGTGGCAATTTGTGTGCTTGTTAATAAAGCACCACAAGGAATACCTCCTGCAAGTGCTTTTGAGGTTGTTAAAATATCAGGTCTTACTCCCATTTGCTCATAGGCATAAAGTGTTCCACTTCTTGCTAAACCTGTTTGTACTTCATCAAAGATTAAAATTGCATTGTGTTTATCACAAAGATTACGTACTGCGCTTAAAAACTCACTATCAGCTTTAATTACACCACCTTCACCTTGTATAGGTTCTAAAATTACAGCACAAGTTTTATCTGAAATTTGCTTTTCAAAAGCTTTTATATCATTAAAAGGTAAATGAGTAATAGCACCTGGCTTTGGACCAAAGCCTTTTGAATATTTAGGTTGACCACCAACACTTACTGAAAAGAAGGTTCTGCCATGAAAACTATGGGTGAATGAAATAATCTCATCTTTTTGCTCGCCATATTTCTCATAAGCATAGCGTCTAGCTAATTTTAGAGCAGCCTCGTTAGCCTCAGTGCCTGAGTTTACAAAAAATACTTTATCAAAACCTGTTAAATGAGTAATCTTTAGTGCTAACTCTAGTGTTTTAGTATTAGTAAAGATATTTGATACATGAATTAATTTTTGAGCTTGTTCACTAATAATCTTAACTATACCAGGATTGTTGTGACCTAAGCAGTTAACAGCAATACCAGCTGCTAAATCCAAATATTTATTACCATGAGTATCATAAAGATAAACACCTTCTCCTCTTTCAATTACCATTTCAAGAGGTTTATATACAGGCATCATTACTTCATCATAAGTTTGTCTAGTTACATTAGCCATAAATTATCCTTTAAAATTATATTCATAAGCTACTTCATCGCATCTATCTTTTTTCTTGCAGTTATCACAATCTTTTAAGATTTTTTCAGGCAAGGCGGTAATAACTGTCTTAGTAAAGCCCACACGCTCAAAAAAAGCTGGATTACGGGTTAATACAAAAACTTTTTTGATTTTCATTTTACAAGCTCTGCTTAGTAGATATTCAACTATAGCGCGGCCTTGTCCTTGTCGTTGAATTAGTGGTGAAACACCAAGTGATCTTATTTCTGCAAGTCCTGAGTCATAAACAAAAAGACAGGCACAACCAACTACTGCATTGTTTTTTACACATACTGCAAAAGAAAGTATATTACGAATTAAATCAGCTCTAGCACGAGGTAGGTTTTCACCTTGTTGAGCCCAATAAGAAACCATATTTTCAAGCTCATCAATATCAGTAAGTCTTGCTTGTCTTACATAAAAATGATCTTTATTTTTTTCCTCAATAGTAGCTAAGATTTCAGATATAGCTAATTGAATTTTATTAAAGTCATGATCATTTAATTCTTTTGACTCATGTAATTTATAAGCTCTGTCATAAAGATCACCTAAAGAGTGATCTTTAAAATTATCAATATCTACGCTTAGGTTAATAAAAGGAATTTGACTATTTTCTAAATGCTGTGACATTTTTTACTCCAATTTTTTCACATTACTAAATCTTGTATTTTTAAGCTAAAACAGTAGTGCCAAATCGTCGGAGCATAAAGAGATTTTGAGTTAATAAAGGATCGTGTATAGAGGCAATAACAACATTATTTTTAGTGTAACTTGATACTTCTAAGGCCATTTTAACTTTAACAATCATACCATCAGTTATAACCTTATCTTTAATTAATTGTTCACATTTAGCTCTATCTATAAAATCAATTAAATTTTTATTTTGATCAAGTACACCGCTAACATCTGAAATAAAGTAGAGGTCACTGTTAAAAAGTTTAGCTAAAGCACTTGCTACATCATCTGCATTAATATTGTATAAATTACCTTCCTCATCATGTCCTATTGAACATATGATAGGAATAATGTTTTGGGCAAGCAGATTATTTAAAAAGCTTTTATCATTTGCAACAGCACTGGCCACACAACCGTACTTTTCATCATATTTTTTTAAAGTTAAACATTTAGCATCTGTAGCCATCAAGCCTATAGCATTGATATGTGATGCTATAGCATAAGATTGTAAAGTCTTATTGCAAATACCAGCTAAAGCTGCTGTGATATATGGCATATCAGCACTTGGCGATACTCTAATGCCATCTATTTTTTGACTAGTGATGCCAAGTTTAGCTAAAAGTGCATCTACCTCAATGCCACCACCATGCACCACTATAGCTTGATGATGTGCAAAAGAGCTAAACAACTTTTTTAAGCTTTCTACATCACTTAGTGCTTTGCCGCTTAATTTTATAATAGGCGGCCCTTTATGACTCATAATCAACCTCTCTAAAATAAGGATTTAGTTTCATCAAAACCAAAATATAGGTTAAATGCTTGTATAGCTTGTGCAGAAGCACCTTTTAATAAATTATCAATAGCACTGCATACTACAATATAACCATCATTATAAGCATAGCTTATATCGCAAAATGGAGTATTTACAACATCACCTAATTTTACAGCAGTATTTTTTACTCTAACTAATTTTTTATCTTTATAGTAGTCATAAGCTTGCTTTAAACTATCTAAATTAGTTTTGTTATTAGCTTTAGCTGTAATAGTAGCTAAAATACCTCGTTTGAAAAAACCTAAATGTGGGTTAAAAATTACTTTATGACCTACATGTTTTTCAATTTCTGGTAAATGACGATGAGTAAAAATGCCATAAGCATTTAAGCTAACCTCACAAAAAGAGTTAGTTAAACTTGCTTTTCTTCCAGCTCCAGAAACACCAGAAGTTGCATTGATTACAGGTGCAAAGTCGGTGTCTAAGAGGTCATTATTAAATAATGGTCTTAAAGCTAACTGTGAAGCTGTTGGATAACAACCAGGCAATGAGATAAGCTTGCTTTGCTGCATAAGCTTAATATCGCTATATTCACATAAAGCATAATAAGCATTAGCTAATAATTCTTGATGCTCATGCTCAAAACCATAATATTTAGTATAAAAGTTTTGTTCATTGACTCTAAAAGCACCTGATAGATCAAAAACTACACAATTATTAGTAACGAAAATAGGAGCTAAATCATGTGAGGTTTTATGATCAGTAGCTAGAAATACTACATCACTAGCTTTTGCTACTGCTTCAACATCGCTAAGTGGAGTAAGCTTAAGTTTGCATCTATCTTGTAATACACCATGTAAGTTTGCAATTTCTTTATTAGCATCAGCACTATTTTGTGAGACGTATAATCCTTGCAAATTAACTTCATTATGTTTAATTAGCATTTTAATTAGTTCAACACCTGTATATCCAGATGCACCAATAATACTTACATTAATCATTAAAACCTCAAAATAAAATACAAGCTCAATTTATTGAATAACGATTTTATGAAAATTACCAAATATACATATCTATTGCAATTTTTTAATAAGCGCACTTCAAAGTTGTGCTATTTTGGTGAAAAATCTTTAGTTATGTTTATATTTAGTGCAAAAAATAATTAATCTATATAAATTTTTAGTCAAGCTTCTTATTTTCAGTAATATGATATTTGTGTATTAGATTAATCATAAAAGGATATTAAATAAATGGATAAGAATTTATATTTTAATCTATTAAAAGATTTAGTAGCAATTAATACTATAAGTAGTAATGATGCAAGTTTAGATCACTCAAATTTAGCCTTAATTGAATATGCTGATTCTATTTTTAAACAAAATGGTTATGATACACAATTATTCACAGTAAGTGAGGGAAAGTATAATTTATTGGCTTCATATAATGTAGATGATAGTAATAAGGGTATATTATTATCAGGTCATAGTGATACTGTGCCATGCAATAGCAATGATTGGTCTTTTGATCCCTTTAAATTAACTTTAAAAGATGATTGTGCTTATGGTTTAGGCAGTTGTGATATGAAAGGTTTTTTAGCTTTAATGTTGTATATTGCTATTGTTTTAGATAAAAGCAGCATTAAACATAATTTATCTTTTTTGATTACAGCAGATGAGGAAACCTCAATGAATGGAGCAATTGATTTTGCTAAAAGGCATCAAAATCAATATTCTCTAATAGTTATAGGTGAACCTACAGAGCTATTACCAATAATTGCACATAAAGGTTATATTTGTGGACAATATACTTTTATCGGTAAGTCATGTCACTCTTCAAATCCAAGTTTAGGTGTTAATGCACTTAATATAGCTTATACTGCTATGACTTATTTGTATGAATTACAAGACAAATTAAAACAATATGCTGATGATAGATTTAGTGTACCTTATTCTACTTTAAATATTGGGGCTCTGCACGGTGGTGATTGCTCTAATCGTTTATGTGATAGTGCTCAGTTATTATTTGACATTAGACCAACAGGTGCAATTAATACTAATTTTATCAATCCATTGCTAGATGACATTACCACAAAGTTAAAGCAAGAGTTTGGTGATGATAGAGTTAAATTTGAAAAAGTTTTTGCTGATATTGATAGTTTTTTAAATCAAGATAGCAAGTTAATTGAAAATATTCAAAATATTACTAATAAGCAATGTGTTTTTGAGGCTTATTGTACAGAGGCCTCTTTTTTACAAGCTTTAGGTCCAGTAATTGTCTATGGAGCAGGTTCTATTAAACATGCTCACCGTATTGATGAGCGTATTAATTTAAATGATGTAGATACTTATTATACTAATTTATTAAAGTTAATTGAAATTTATGCCTAAATTTTAGCCCTTAGGTTATGACTTAAGGGCTAGTATGTAATACTTAGATTATTTTGCATAACGATAACGATAGAAAAATAATGGTGGTATTGCAATACCTAAAGCAATTGCTAACATGATAGAAAAACATCTAGTAGCATGGTGGAACATGGTATAGATTAGGCTAGTAGTGCCTATAGGATTATCTATTAGCTGTATTAATGATATTAGAGCATGATATACATCCATACCAGGAATTAATGATATGATACTTGCAACTGTAAATACAGGACGAGGTACTCCAAGTTTTGGCGATATATATATAAATAGTAAAGACATGATGGCACAAGCACAAAAACATGCAATTACAATTTCAAAATGTAATCCTGTATATAAAAAGCTTCTGCAAAAACGAGTAATAAAGCCACCAAAAGCAATATATACTAAAACTTTAGATGGACTTGCAAATAACATAGCAAAAGCTACAGCTATAAATGCAGCTAATATACCTTCAATTAAAGCAGTATTTAAAGCAATAATTAAGTTTACCATGGTAATGCTCCTGTTGTTAGTAAAATAGCTAAGCTTACCCCAATAGCAGCACTCATAGTTAAAACTAAAGAATTAAATAGACGAATAAGACCAATATCTACATAACCTTTAAATACATCCAAAAATCCATTAATAAAAGGAAAGCCTGGTACTAGAATTAAACTAGTAGCAATCATACAGCGTGGAATTTCATCAGGGGCAAGTTGTACTACATAGTTTGCACATAAATAAGTAGTAGAACAACCTAAAAACGCTGCTAACATAAAAGCAAAGTTTTCAAAAAAACGTCTCTTAATGCAGCAAAATCTAGTAGACATTAAGACTATGCCACCAATGATAGAACATAGACAAGCTGCTATACTTGCATCATTTAAGTAGGCAAAAGCTCCTGCAGCTATAGCTTCAAGAACAATAAGTAAATTTTTTGAATAATGTACAGGACGTGTTGCTCTGATTTTATGTAAAATTTGTTTAGGATCTAAAAGTTCACCTTTTTCAACCTGTAAACAAATTTTATGTAAACGGCTTACTTGATACATATTAATACCTAGAAATTTAATTTCTTTGTATTCAATAACTTGTTCATTGCCTTGAGTTAGCTTAACAATAACTCCACTTCGGCTAATACCAATTTCATTGTTTTTTATATCAAGAGCACAAGAGATTTTTTTTAAGGATTGTACTATTAATCTAGTTTCAGCTCCAGCTTGGGCTAGACGCCAAGCTAGAGTACATAGTAGTTTAGCTTTTAAAGCTAAAGGGCTAAGATCTTTTTCCATAAGTGTCTATCCTTATTGATAAACACACTCACCACTATCTACTACACTACCTTTATGATGAATAACTTCGTGAGCCCAAACTTTTTGAGATAGTTGATTATTTTGATCCTTTATATAGATATAAGTAGGACAGCTAATTTTAGTTGAAGAACTATTTAAAGCTGTTTCATCCCAAGAAGCTTCCATAGTAGCAAAGGCATTTGTTGATAAAGCAACGCTAGTTACTAAAAATAGTAATGTTTTCATTTTAAACTCCAAAGCAAAATAAAAAAACTAATGTTTATAAAAATCTGTATTATCAATATATAATTGATTTTGTGCTGCATATGATACTACAAATATTGATATTGATCACATAAAAAATCAAATTTTACTTATAAAAACTATACAATACAATGATTTTATTAATTTTTTATTCTTAAAAAAGAGCATTAGATATAAAAAATATATGTATTTTATATATATTGGCTTTTATATCTAAGTTTAAAAGGGTTTTGTAATAGTTAAAATTATATTTATTAATAGTTTTGATTACTTTTTGTAACTTTTTGCACTTTTTTGGATGATAAAATTTGATAAAAGTTTTTTTTAGATTAAAATACAAGCTACTTTGGCTACAATTTATTTAAGAGTTTGATCATGTATACAACTACTACAACCTTTATTGTTTATATTTTAGTTATGCTCATTATTGGTATAGTGGCAGCTAGAATGACTAAATCTTTATCTGATTATGTCTTAGGAGGCAGAAGTTTAGGTAGAGTGGTTACAGCTTTATCAGCAGGTGCTTCTGATATGTCTGGTTGGCTGCTTATGGGATTGCCTGGAGCTTTATTTATTGCAGGTTTATCACAAACTTGGATTGTAATAGGTTTAGTAATTGGTTCTTGGTGTAATTGGAAGTTTGTGGCAGCTCGTTTACGTTCATTTACTGCAAATGCTTCAGATGCTCTAACTTTACCTGATTATATTGCAGCGCGTTTTAATGATAAAAGACGTATTACTGCTATAGTAGCCTCATGTGTAATTTTAATTTTCTTTGTGGTGTATTGTGCTTCTGGTATGGTATCTGCTGCAAGATTATTTGAGTTAACTTTTGGGCTTGATTATAGCAATGCACTCTTAATAGGTGCTGTATCAACTATTTTTTATGTGTTTTTAGGTGGTTTTTTAGCAGTAAGCTGGACAGATACAGTACAAGCTACTTTAATGATTTTCGCCTTATTATTAACACCTATTGTTATTATTTTAAATTGTGGGGGCTTTGATACAGCAAATGCATTAATTGCAGCAAAAGCAACACATTTTAATGATTTTAATTACAATCTTAGTGCTATTGCTATTATATCTTTATTAGGTTGGGGTTTTGGCTATATGGGGCAACCTCACATTTTAGTTAGATTTATGGCAGCAGGTTCTGTGCGTGGTATGGGAGATGCTCGCCGTATCAGTATTACTTGGATGATTTTATGTCTTGTTGGTGCTTGTGCTGTTGGTTATTATGGTATTGCCTTTGCAGCAAAACATCCTGAGATTGAAATTAAAAATCATGAGCAAATTTTTATTATTATAGCTAAAACCTTATTTAACCCATGGATTGCAGGTATTTTACTTTCTGCTATTCTAGCAGCTATTATGAGTACCTTATCTTGTCAGCTATTAGTAGCATCAACTACTTTAACAGCAGATTTTTACAGTCGTTTAATTCGTAAAAACGCTTCACAAACAGAGCTTGTTTGGTGTGGTCGCTTTATGTTGTTGTTAGTTTCAGTTATTGCCTATATTATAGCTTTAGATCCAAATTCAGGTATTTTATATTTGGTAGCTTACGCTTGGGCTGGTTTTGGTGCTTCTTTTGGGCCTACAGTAATATTATCTTTATTCTGGAAAAAAATGACTTTAAGTGCTGCGATTATTGGTATGATTGCAGGAGCTGTTACTGTCATTGTATGGGAAATATTTGCTTTCTTTAATCTATATTCTTTAGTGCCTGGGTTTATTATCTCAACAATTGTGATTATAATAGTTTCATATTTAACACAAAAAAATAATCAAGAAAATGAGCAATTGTATAATAGTCTAGAACAGCAGTTTTGGGCTGAGGTTAAGGATAAATAAAAGAGGTAGCTAGTGTTTAAAGACTCACTACCAGCTTACACATATTATCAATCATATTTAGAGCAAGCAGGAGTAAGGCTTAATCTTAATGTGGTTGATACTTATTGTAAAAAAGGTTTCTCTTTAAGCTTTATAATAGTTTTATTGTTATTTTGTGCTTTACTTATTTTAGACTCACATTCAACTTTTGAGGATAATCAACGTTTTGATAATCTACATTTAATCATAAGTTTAATGTGTCTTATATATTTAATTATATATAGTTTGCGTTATGTATATTTTTTAATAATAAGATTTAATTTAAGAAAAAAGCGTAAACCTCTAATATTAGAGGCTTATGCTATTGTAATTTTAGATGTAAGTTATAAGTTTAATAAATACAATAAAAAGTGTGCCATCATTTATAAAGAGTGTGGTACTGTTAAACCAAGATTTTTCACAGGTCCTGTTAAAAATGGTAATATAAAAAACTTTATACCAGAGCAAGTGGTGCTTTTATATATGCATTACACTAATAAAAAGCTTTTTAGCATTGATGAAGAACATGCTAATCAAACAGTAAGTGAGAAAAGAAAGGTATTTGCCCCTTTAAATTTTCAAGGGGCAACAAATGAGAGTTTAGATAATAAAAGCTCTAATAAAGATTAAATTGTATCTTTCCAAATTAAAGATTTAAATAATTTGAAATCTTTATGTCTTTGTAAGTTAAGGCTAGGATCAACACAAAAACCATGTGTTACTAGCTTTAACATCTCTATATCATTGATACTATCACCATAAGCATATGAGTCATCTAAGCTTAGTTGATTTTTATTGATAAAATCTAAAATTCTAGCTACTTTTCCTTGTTGATAAGGTACAATACCTGCAATTTTATTTTGTACTACACCTTTTTCATCAAGTGCAATAGGGGCTGCAATGACATGCTCAATATCAAGGCAATGTGCTATTTGTGTAATTAAATAATCTACAGTAGCAGAAACTACAACTAAAGTATCCTGTCTTTTTCTATGAAATTCTATTGCTTCTTTAGCTTTTGTTTTTACTTTTGGTAGAATTAATTTTTGTACGCAATCTTTGACAATAAAATCACGTTGTTCTTTACTCATGCCTACAATTGGTTGTATTGAGTGCATGATAAAGTCCTCAATTTTTAAACTACCTGTAAAATAACGCTGATGAAAACTAGGCATAGGCTCTAAGAATTCATCATCAATAATTTTATGCTCATACATGTATGAGAAAAATAAAGAATTGGTATCAGCATCCACTAAGGTGCCATCCATATCAAAAAATGTAACACTCATTTAACAATTCACTATATAGATCATCAAAAATATCAAAATCATGTTCACCATCTTGTAGCACTAAAGGATTAAAGCTAGAGAGCATCAGTTCTTTACTAGCAGCTTTTAATAAAATTTTTAATGTCCTATATGCTTCAAGATTTGAAATTTTATACTTATAACGCCAATTAATATGTGATTGTGCGTCAGTACGAGTAATTTTATCTATAGTCAAAAAACCTAATTGATACAATAAACTGCCAAAGTCTTTTTCTTTTGGATGCAGTGGTACATTATCTAAGAAAATAGGGTCTTGACCATCTTTATTAATTAACCATTGTAAATCAGGTCTAACATCATTTAAAGCTTTTTGTAAAAATCCAAGCTCAGCACCT
The DNA here is from genome assembly GCA_944389785.1 of uncultured Anaerobiospirillum sp. Lineage (GTDB taxonomy): Bacteria > Pseudomonadota > Gammaproteobacteria > Enterobacterales > Succinivibrionaceae > CALXNP01. The sequence continues at coordinate 30,088 of CALXNP010000005.1, read as the reverse complement.
GCCATATAAGGAAACATATTTCCTTCATTTTGAAAAACAGCATTAATAGAGCCTGGAGAAAGCAAAGTTTTTTTTCTATCTGAAAAAATATAGCCTCCATAACAACGATGTAGGGCAGTAACAAATTCTGAGGTTGTAATGCCATGACGTGGAGCATATTTTTTAATTAAAGGAGTAAAAGTGCCTAAAAGATCTTCTTGTGAAAAACCAAATAGAGTATCACATACTGTACTATAGGATATATCTTTTACTAAGGGTAAGCCTTCTGATAATTCATTAGCTAAAGGAAATTTTATATGTCCTGTAAGTAAACACCAATTAACTGAGTCTGCAGCTAATTTTATAGCATTTAAAGTATCAAGGTAGATGGCAATAGCTTCTTGCTGGTATTTATCACTCATATTAGAGGCCATAATAAAAGGAGCATCATAATTATCAATTAAAATTACAGCTTGATTATTGCTTCTTTGACTTACCTTTTTGATTAGCTTAAAAAAACAAGATTTAGGATTTTGATATGAACCTATATTAGTATTGATATGATGTTCCCACAATTGATATTGCATTAATTCAATTAAGGCTTTAGAAAAATCGTTAGGAGTTAAAGCATCAATCTTACTAAGAGCAAGTCTAATTACTGGGTAACAAGGTATTTGATCTTTAAGATCTGAACTTTGTTTAAGAGTAATTAATTCATCTTTTTCAAGTAAAGCTTTGATATACTCTGTGGCTAAAGATAGAGAAAAACCTCTTGGGCGCACTATAGAATATATATTAGCATGATGAAGTCTTGGTATTTTCTCAAGATAATTAATAAATTCTACAAATTGTGAAGACTTATCAACATAAAGTCTATCACTTAGTACTATGTCGTAAAGTTTAGATTGAAGAGGGGAGAAAGAACTCATAATATACCTTGAATGTGGAGGGAATCTAACAACTTGGTTACGGTACCTTGAATATTAAACCTGGCTGCTTCCTTCCGGACCTGACCAATTAATCTAATAACAAGTACGAAACGGCTGATAGACCCCCATACAACAACGCATATGTTAATATATAACTACTTAAGATGCAAGTATTTTTAGATAACAAATATTACTTATACATGATATTTTTCATTTAAGCTCTATTTTAACTTGTTAATATTTAATATTATATTTTTAATTACACTATCTTTTATAAGCTTATATATACCATAGTTTGTATCCTACTTAATATTGCTCAAAAATGATCCTATTGATAATTTATGTGTAGTTTTTAGTTATAAATTTATTGATTTAGAACATAAAAATTATGTGAGACCAATCATTTTTTTAAATTAAAATTTATATTTTATAACTAATTTAAGTTTTAAGGTTTTAGGCAAAATTATGTGATTTAATTTTGCCTATAGTTTTATTGTCTTATAGATCTACTTGACTTAACATTCGTACAGCTAAAAGATCATCATTAGCAAAGCGACCTACACCAATAAATTTTTGTTTACAATATAGAGCAATAATTGCTTGTGTATGTAAGCTTTTATCATAAGTATAACCCTTATTGTGCAGGTTTTGGCTTAAGCCATTTAATAGTCTTTTTGCTATATCTTCTGGTAAATCTAAGTGTGCTAAGTGATTAAAAGCTTGTTCTAATGGAATTAGGCATTCATCTAGCTTACTAAAATCATTTTGTTTTTGGCACTGTAATTTAAGCTCATTTAGTTTTTCTAAGCTATACAGGGGGGCACTAGGTAAACCTTGAACATATGTTCTATGTAAACTTGTAACATAAGCACCACAACCTAAAGCAAGTCCTATATCATCAACTAACGATCTAATATAAGTACCTTTTGAACATCTCACTTCAATTTTAAAGCTATCAATATTAGAATCTAGCAGATTAATAGAGTAAATATGTACTTGTCTGCTAGGAATATCAACACTTTCATTAGCTCTTGCATATTTATATAAAGCTTTACCATTTACCTTAATAGCAGAGTAGATTGAAGGTGTTTGTTTTATTTCACCAATGAAGTTCTTAATTACATCAGCTAATTTTAAGTATTCATCTTGTAGTTCTTGCTTATGTATGATTTCACCTTCACTATCTTGGGTTGTAGTTCTAATACCTAGTTTAGCTGTAGCAATATAGCCCTTGTCACCTGCTAGAAAATATGAAGAGAATTTAGTAGCTTCTCCCATACAAATAGGTAGTAAACCACTTGCTTTGGGATCTAAGCTGCCTGTATGACCTGCTTTTTTAGCTTGAAATATAGCTTTACATTTAAGCATAGCAGATGATGAGCTTATATCAAGGGGTTTATCAAATAGTAAGATACCATTGATTGATCTTTTGAGGTTATACATATTTGTCATATTATAAAAATTAGTTAAAGGTTATATTTATCAAAATATCTTGAATGTGTATTATAGCTAACTAGTATTAATGCTTACAAATTTAATTATAATTAGAAAAACATATAGTATTTAGATGAGTAAATAAACAATAATAAAATTTTTTAGTAAATATTTTAATAAATTTAAGTAACCATAAGATTTATAAAGTATTTTTGTGCTTGAAAAATCAATTAAGTTAGCATAGACTTACTGTATGTTAGTTATAGCTAACTAAAATATAGACATAGGTAAAAATATGAAAACATTAGATATATTAAGTTTAGGTCAAGAAAGCTATATTGTAGGTATTCATACAGATAATGTAGCGTTAAAGCGTCGTTTGCTTGACATGGGGTTAACACCTAAGACTAAGGTTACACTATCACGTATAGCACCTCTAGGTGATCCTATTGAAGTATGTTTAAGAGGTTATTGTTTAACCTTAAGAAAAGATGATGCTAAATGTGTGGAGATAGAGTAATGGGACAAAACTTAAATGTATTGCTAGTGGGTAATCAAAATTGTGGTAAATCCACTTTATTTAATGCACTAACAGGATCTGATCAATATGTTGGTAATTGGCCAGGTGTAACCGTTGATAAAATTACAGGCAGAATTAAACATGAAAATATTACTATCAATGATTTGCCAGGTCTATATTCATTATCACCTTATTCACCTGAAGAAATTGTAACTCGTGAGGCTATTTTAAATAGTTCTGATGATGATGTAATTTTAAATATAGTAGATGCAGCTCATATTGAACGCTCATTATCCTTAACAGTTGAACTATTTAGTTTCAATAAAAAAATGGTAATAGCTTTAAATATGATGGATGTTGCTAAAGCTAATCATATTCAAATTGATGCTAAAGAATTAGAGAAACAACTAGGTTGTAAAGTAGTTACTATTAGTGCTTCAAATGATAGTGACTTTTCAGAGTTAATTCAAGCAATAAAAAACGCAAAGCAAGTTAAATCTAATTTAATTTATCAAGAAGAGGTTATTAACAATAATTTAAATTTAATTAAAGATCATTTAAAAATAGATAATCAAAGTAGTTATTTTATAGCTTTGTCATTATTACAAAATGATTCTGTTTTTAAAACTAAGTATAGGGATGAAACTTTACTTAGTTTAATAATACGTGCTAGAACTAACATTGAGCAAGAGTATAAAATTGATACTGATGAATTATTAGCTAAATTAAGATATGATTTTATTGCTAATATAGTAAATAAAGCTGTAACGTTTAGTCAAACTACACAAAATATAAGTCGAAAAATTGATGCTATTGTTACTAACAAATATTTAGCTATACCAATTTTTTTAGCTGTAATTTTTGTTGTATATTATTTAGCTGTAACAACTATTGGTACTTGGGGTACAGATTACGCTAATGATGTAATATTTGGTACCTATGCTACAGATGCTGCAAATTCATTATTAGAATCAATAGAAGCTCCTCAATGGCTATCCTCTTTAGTTGTTGATGGCATTATAGGTGGTGTTGGTGCAGTGTTAGGTTTTGTGCCACAAATGATAGTGTTATTTATGCTATTATCAATGCTTGAGCAAAGTGGCTATATGAATCGTGTTGCCTTTGTTTTAGACAGAATTTTTAGAAGTTTTGGTTTATCTGGCAGAAGCTTTATTCCAATGATTATATCATCAGGCTGTGCTGTTCCTGCAATTATGGCTACAAAGAGTATTGAAAATATCAATGAAAGACGTATTACTGTGATGACTTCTCATTTTGTACCATGTTCTGCTAAATTACCTATTATTACAATGATTCTAGCAGCTTTTTTCAATGGTGCAGCTTGGGTAGCTCCTTTTGTTTATGTATTAACTTTTTGTTCAATTATTATTACAGCTTTATTATTAAAAAAGGCTTCAGCCTTTAAAGAAGCTGTATCTCCTTTTGTAATTGAGCTACCTGATTATCATATGCCAAAACTTAAAAATACTTTAAGAACAACTTACAATCGCTGTAAGAGTTTTGTTACTAAAGCTGGTACTATAATTTTTGCTACTGTAGTATTAATTTGGTTCTTATCTAGCTTTAATTTTACAAGTAATGGTTTTGCTATGGTTGATGTTTCAGATTCAATTTTAGCAGCTATTGGTGGTGCTATAGCATTTATCTTTATTCCACTTGGTTTTTATTCATGGGAAGCTACAGTGGCTATAGTTACAGGCTTATTAGCTAAAGAAAATGTTGTAGGTACTATGTCTGTATTATTAGGTTTAGGTGAAGTTGCAGAAGATGATGCTGGTTTAAGCATGGCTTTACATAATGTATTTACAAGTGAAGTTGCAGTATTGGCATTTTTAGCTTTTAATCTATTTTCAACACCATGTATTGCAGCTTTAGGTGCAATGCGTCGTCAGCTTAATTCTTCAAAGCTATTTTTATTCTCAGTAGCTTATCTTTTAAGTTTTGCTTATTTATTGGCTTTGAGTATTTATCAAATAGGTGGCTTAATTTTGGGTGTAGTTAGCTTTAATATCTTTACTGTTGTGAATATAATCTTACTATTAGGTCTTTTCTATCTCTTAGTTAGACCTGAGAATAAAAACAAGCTAGAGCCAAGCATTAAAGTTAAAGTTATAAGTTAAGCAAAAAACAAAGTAGAGTACCTGAGTATTTGTATTTAGGTACTCACCTTAGTTATAAAAAGATAAATAAAAATAGGATAAAAAGTAAAAGACAATGGGGAAGCAAGTTTAAACTTACCTCCCCATTTATTTGAATACTTAGAAGTTTTTATTTAAAAATATTTTATATAAATCTTGCTCTTCCATTGATTTATAATAGTAATCGCCTTGTACAAAGTCACAGCCTGTAGTTATGACCATATCTCGATCTTCTTGAGTATTAATACCCTCAACACACACAAGTTTATCAAATTGATGACAAGAATAGACAATAGAACGGATAAAACTAGCTTTATCTTCAAGTGTAGAAATACCCTTTAATAAGGCATTATCTATTTTTACATAAGATGATGGATAATTAATTAGTAAATTAAGTGAGGATGCTCCATTACCAAAGTCATCAATAGCTATTTTTATATCAAGTTCTAAGCAACCTTCAATAAAGGCTTTAAATTTATCTAAGCCATGATGTATATTGGTTTCGGCAATTTCTATGATAAAGTGTGAACCGCTAATTCTATATCTTTCAAGTAATTTTTTAATATAAGGAATTAAATCATCACTTAAAATTTGCGAATAGTTAATATTAAAAGCTAATACAAAATTCTCTTGATAAATTAAATAACGCTTACAAGATGTTACTACACGCTCAAGTAACCATTTTGTTACAGGAGTAACTAATTTTTCTTGAGAAATAGTGCGCATAAAATCTTTGCATGCAATTTTTTTATCATTAAATTGCCACAACAAGGTAGCTTCTGCTATATATACACCTTTATCAGTAGCTTTAACTATAGGCTGCACTACTAAATTAAAGTTAGTCATATGATTTTGAATATCTGTAGCTAAAGCCATAGACATCTTTGCACTATCTTTTAGATGATTGAGATTTTTCTTAGTACATAAGACATATGGTTCATCAGGTCTTTTAGCCGCTAAAGCACATAATGTCATACTGTATTCTATTAAATTAGTACCACTATCGAAATCTTGAGGATAACTTAATACACAAAATGACACATTATTTTTAAAGTTTACATCAACTTTATTGTACTCAATATTAGTAATTTCCCTAATTTTTTCAATAAATTCAGAAAAATTAGTTTGTACAGTAGGTTTAATTATAGCAGCAAAAGAAATACCATCTAATCTATAAAAATGTAACTCATTACTAAAGTATTTAGTAAGTTTTAAGCAGATATTTTGTAATAGGAAGTTACCAACATGACGACCTTTAATACTATTGATAGCAGTAAAATGATTGAATTTAAAGCCAATAGCTTGTATTTTAGTAGTCTTTTTAATATATTCATTAATTTTAGCTACCAAAGCATATTCGCGTGGTAAATTAGTGATGGAGTCCACCACAAAGTTCTCATCTTGACTAGTAATAATACCAGAAAAGAATAAAGGCTTAGTTCTTTCTTTGTTCCATTCTAGACGACCTACACAATGAACCCAAGTAGGTTTGCCTTCTTTGCTATATACTTGATAACGAAGATTATGAATATGATCAGGATCTTCTAATAATCGTTTGATATCTTTTTGGAAACGGTATTTATCATCTTCAGTGCAAATTTTTTGATACCAGACATTAATCATACTTGCAACTATATTAGAATCAAATCCAAATTTATCACGCAGATTATCAGATATATAATATAAATCCTTTTGAACATCACCAAAATAAATATAATTACTAGATGTAATCTTAGTAATAGAATATACAAGTGATTCTGGATCGAAGAAATTATTTTCAATAAATTTATAGAATAGGCTATTGTTACGATCTACTGTATTATATAGCTGACTTCGCACTTCATTATAATGATTTCTACGACGATCGTGAGTTTCTCCTGTAATGGCATCAGAGCGACAATAATAATCTCTCTTATCTTTATACATAGCCTTATCAGCAAGCTCAATCATATCTTCATAATTAATAGGAGGCTCTTTGCAGTAAGCATGTCCTACAGCGATGTGGAAATTACTTTGCGATACGGCTTTTTTTAACTTATCTACATATTCAACAAATTTTTCAAAAGTGATATTGTCAAAGATAACAGTAAACTCATCTCCACCTATACGATAAATTTTGTACTTTTTAGCATTTTCGCGTATAAGCTTGTAGCTATTTAAAATTAGCTTATCACCTTCTTCATGTCCAAAATTATCATTGACATTTTTAAGTCCTGAAATATCACAATAAATAATACCTACACCATTAATATGTGTATTTTTTTGTATGAATTCAAAAAGAGCATGTCTGTTGTATGCTCCTGTAAGAGGATCGTAGAAGCTTAATACTTCAAGTCTTTTAATTACATCACGACGAGCAAGGGAATTACATAAAAATTCAGCTAATAGACCAAACATTGATGCTAATAGCTCAAATTTATTAATAGAAGGGTTATCGATGCCATAAAAGCCTAATAATTTATTTTTATTATCATAAATAGGGGCAACTATTAAGGAATGTACATCTTGATCTTTTAAAAAAGCATAAGTTATGGCATATTTTTCTTTTATATCATCGAGATTTTTAATTTTAATTATTTCTTTATTTTTAAAGCTATCAAGCCAATATTCTATAGTTTTATTAGGTACATTCTGCAATAAATCTTTTTGTTTACTAATGCTCTCATCTTTACACCATTCATAAGTATTATCAGATGTATCATGATCAGAAAACTCAAAAATATAAGATCTATCACACTCAAAATAACGACCAATATATTCTAAAAAGCGCTCGATAGCATCATTAGGATCAGGGGTATAATACACATTTTTAGCACATTGACTGATAATATGATCTATTTGTTTTAGATGATAGGCATTATATTGACTATCGTTTTTATTATCAGAGCTTCCAACTTCAATGGCAATTTCTAGGCGGTATTTTTTATCATCTTTTACAATTAAAGTATCTTTAACAAAAAGTTTTTGATTTAGTTGAGGGTTTATAGATGTCCATTCATGAAAATTATTTTCAGAAAGCTTACAGTTAGTACAGAAATCACAAACACGATCCTTACCATGTAAAAGCTTGTAACATTTTTTACCTAAATAATCTTCTTCACTAAGACCAAGTTTTTCTCTTAAGCATGCGTTTATATAAACTAATGAGTCATCCTCAATATTTGTAACATAAACAAATTCTTTTAGGTTTTCAAAAATAGTCCAATCAAAAGCCATCATCAACCCCATTAATAACTTAATACATTGTTTTTTAACAATTAAATATCTATGTGTGTGGGGGGGGGGGATTTTATATTTATTAAACAAATGACCCCGTCATTACTGTATTAAGCAGTATCAAAGTTTAAATTTAATTATACCTATAATATATTTAATATTTCTAGATATAGAACAAAATTTTTTAAACTTTTTAAATTCCCTTAAATATTACAAAATTAACTATTAAATACTCCAAAATGTTGCATAGAAAATTGTACTTTTTGAGATATACTCATGCTATGTCTATTTGGTAGTGCTAAAATTAATTTTAATCTAGGTAAAAGACCTGCATTATTTGCTGTTTGTATGGCAAGACCAGGTCTTGCATTTAGTTCAAGCAGCATAGGTCCAAAACGCTCATCTAACACGATATCCGTGCCTATATACCCCAAACCTGACATGTTATAACAAGATGAGGCTAAAGTTAAAACTTCAGTCCAATGAGGTACTTTTAAAGTAGCAAGATCTTTTTCAGTATCAGGATGATATTTAACAGGTTCATTATGCTGCACTGCTCGTACAGCTCTGCCTGTTCTGATACAAATACCAACACCCACTGCTCCTTGATGCAAGTTAGCTTTACCATCAGAGGCTTGTGTAGATAAACGCATCATCGACATTACAGGAAAACCTTCAAATACAATTACACGAGTATCAGGTACACCCTCATAGCTGTAACCATCAAATACATGATCAAAGTGAATTAGATCTTCAATTAAAGCAATATCTGGTTTACCTCCTAAAGAAAATAAACCTGCTAATATATTAGATAGGTGACGTTGTACATCATGTGTACTCATTACTTGACCTGAGCCTTTAATAAAGTGCTCATGTTCTGCATGAGTTATAACTAAAATACCTTTACCACCAGAACCACGTGATGGTTTGATACAAAAGGCTTTAGAGCCTTTTAATATTGAAATGATGTTTTTAACATCTTGTTGATTTTCAACAACGCCAATTAAATTTGGGGTTTTTACTTTATGCTCAATGGCAATTTTTTTAGTTTTTAACTTATTATCAACTAGGGGAAATAGCTTTCTTTGATTAAATCTGCTAATGAAGTTTACATTACGCTGATTCATTCCCATAATACCAAAACTTTGCAATTGCCAAGGGTTAGCATATCTATTTTTTAAATTACTTAAAAAATTCAAAACACTCATGCTATTTATCCTCTTTACCGTTTTTAGCATTGTTTTGATTTTGTTCTTCTTGCCACTTTTTTAAAGTAGCTTGAGGATTGTTCTTTAAGTCTTTTATTTTTTGATTTAAAGTTTTAGCTTCAATTTCAGTGTTATCACCATTTAGATTCTCTTTAATTTGTACAGCAAGTGGCTTAAAACGCTTTAATTCTGAGAGTCTAAAGCCAGTGTAATTACCCATAATTAAAACTAAAGATAGAATAATTAATTGTAAGCCTAAGAAATTAAATGTGATGTGCTGAATGATAAGAGAGTTCATAGCAAGATAGGCACAAACAGCTACAAATAATGAACCACCACCTTGCACTAAAACTTCTTTATAACCTTCTTCTTCCCATAAGATAGACATTCTCTCAATAGTCCAAGATAGAATAATCATAGGGAAGAAAGTAACTTTAATACCTTCTGTTAATCCTATCTTATAAGTTAGTACTGAAATACAGCCAATAATTGCAATAACTGTAATAATCACTGCTGAAATTCTAGCTATTAGCAATAAATTTAAATAAGATAGCCACGATCTAACAATAAGACCAATACACACAATAGAGATAAAACCAATTAATCCTACAACTAAAGATGTTTGTAAAAATGCCATAGAAATTAAAACTGGCATAAAAGTACCTGAAGTTTTAATACCAATAATAATTCTTAAAAATACTACAATTAAAACACCTATAGGTAGTAGTAAAATTGTTTTAAAGACAGACTGCTCTTCAATAGGCAGTGAATCTATAGATAAAGATACAATATCAGAACCTGATGCCTTCTCTACACTAGCTAATAACATGCCAGCTTCAGAGGTTGCTACAGAGTTTTTAAGGATAGAGAAACTAACTCTAGCATTAGTACCACCTTGTACATCTAACAAAGAGCTGCCATGATTAGTCCATATTAATTGGTTAGAATTAATACCACTATTTCCTGTTGTAGTGTCATATAACTCATAGCTAGTATTATCAAATACTGCTACCATATTTTTCAAAGAACGATTGCGTCTGCCATCTTCAAGTTCAAGTACTGTAACGACACGAGCAGGAATTGAAGCTCGATTTAAGATTTTCACAACTAAATCAGATTTAGTGTATTTTGATAATAATAATGAGGTAGTTTCAGATTTTTTATTAATTTCATTAATTACTTGTACAGCATAGCTATATGGGTTTGATGATTTGCTATAGGCAGCATCATTAATTTCATCCATAGCTGTAGCATATGGCTCACCTTCAACACTTTCTTCAATTTCAGGTACAGTCATAGATGAATTATTAGCATTTGCATCATATAAAAAATCTGCTCTGTAATAAAGTGTTTGTAAACCAATAGGATTTCGCTTAGTCCACTGAATATAGTTAGCACCTTGTTTTTGAATATAACTAGTACCATAGCCTAAGCTTGAAGTATTTTGTTTAAGTTGAGTAAAATTAGGTTGAATAGCTGGAATTGCAAAGTCTATAGTTGCAGCTGTATTAGCACTAGGTTCAAACTCTATTTTTGCTTCAACTGTCCATACCTCACTTTTTTTTCCAGGAAAAACTGGTATTTGAAAAGTTAGATGTTGATAAATAATTAAAAGTAAACCTGCAATAAATAAAGCAAGAGTTACTACATAAAACACACCTCGAGATGCCATATTTTACCTCTTTATTCACTCGCTTTTTGTTCTTTTTTAGCTTGTACTAAAGGTAATGCATTTTTTGAATCAGTACCTATGCTATTACCAAACTCCTGTTGAGGATAGGCAATTTGACCAGCTTTACTTTCTTTTTTCTTATCATAAAGCTCATTTGGGTTTTTACCTTTTTTCTTGGCATCTTCGTAATCATCACGTGAAAGAATTAAAAGAGGTATAGCATCATTATTAGATACAGGCTTACCTTGAACATGATCACGAGATACATCAACTACAGCAATATCTTGCATTAATGATCTACCTATTAATAAAGCATATTGCATTCTACTTCTATCATGTAGAGTAAATTCAGATTGTGTTGCATAATCAGCAACTTTAATATTTAAACTTACAACATAACGACGAATAGTTTCTTTGGAAGATGCTTGTCTAATATCAGAATAACGCACAAAAGGAGCTTCAACCTCAATAGTTCTATCATTAGCAACTACTTTAAATTTTATCCATTTTTTACCTTTACGTTCAAATTCTGTTATATCTTGAGCACTTAGAGATGAGGTTGTAGCACCTGTATCAATTCTTGCATCTATAATAGCATCAGCTTCTTTGATGTAAAAAAACTCATCCTCACCAAAGATCATTTTGCCATCTGGAGTTTTCAGATCATAGTCTTTAATAGGTTTGATATCCACTACTTTATTGTCTCCGTTTGGTTCTTTGCTGTATAAAGAATCTATAACAGCTTGATTTTGACGTCTTAGTGATTTTAATTCATTTAAAATTTCACGATTAACTTTTTCTTGATAATTACTTTGAGCTCTAAGTTCGCCAATATTAGCTCTTTGTGAACTTAATTCTTCATTAATAGAACTTAATGTGCCTTTAAATTCAATTAGTCTATCATTGATATTAGTATCAGCAGCAAAAACACTATAAGATAGGGTGAATACGCTAATAACAGTTAATTTACTAAGATAATTCATGCCTCAACCTTGTTATTATGTTGTGTTTAGTTAATATAAGCATTACTTAATGGTAAAGCTTTAAATTATTCATAACAGGAAATTTTAAGTTTTCGTTATTTTAGCAAAGATTATAAAAAAAGTGAGCTATATTAAATATTTTATAAGAATTTTTTTAAACTAACTTAAAACTTAATTGAATTAAATAAACTAAAATATGGCAAATAAAAAATAAAACAATAAAAGTGATCTATATCATATTTTTAGTTATAAAATATACAATAACTAAAATTATTTAAGGTGTTTATATGTCTTTTCTTGATACCTTTGTGCAAATGCTAGTGTTATTTGCTGTAGTGATTGTAGGTTTTTGTGCTAATAAATGTAAGCTTATGGACAAAGAATTGTCTAAGCGTTTATCAGCTTTAGTTATTAATGTTACAGCACCCTTTATAATTCTTTCATCAGCTATGGGAGATAAGGGTATTGATAGTCATGATATTGTTCCTGTAGTGGTAGCAGGTACCTTAATGCTTGTTTTCATGACGTTAATTGCAATACCCTTAATTAAGGTGTTACGTATTGAAACAAATTTAAAAGGTGCTTACCATTTTATGTTTGTATTTGGTAACATTAACTTTATAGGCTTTCCTGTAGTTGGTGCTTTATTTGGTGAATATGCAATTTTCTATGCTTCACTTTTATCTATACCTTTTAATTTAATGGTGTTTTTATTGGGTGTATATCTAATTACTAATGATAAAAGTTTATTAAAATTAAGATTTAAAACTTTGTTCTCACCTTGTTTAAGTGCAACTTATATCGCTATTGCTTTAGTGTTTTACAATATACATGTTTATGAACCTATTGTTAAAACTTGTGATCTTGTAGGGCAAATTACTATTCCTATATCTTTGTTAATTATAGGCTCAGCTTTAGCAGATATTCCAATTAAGCATATGATTGGCAAACCAATTATGTATGTGGTAATTGCATTGAAACAAATAGTTATACCATGTCTTATTTTGCTGATATTTTTATTAACTCCGCTTGATAGAAAATATGCAGATGTTTTAATGATTTTAAGTGCAATGCCAATTGCAGCTTATGGCACTATGTTTTGTTTAAAATATGGTAAAGAACATGAGGCTGAAATTTTAGCTCAAGCTACATTTTTATCCACATTGTTTTCTTTAATTACTATACCAATTTTATCTACTTTTTTAAGTTTAAGTTATAGTTTACTTAGTTAATTTAAAATTTTTTGTTAATTAAAAAGGTGTAATTGTGTCTCAAAGATATAAAACTTTAATAGGTAGTGTGCTAGTGTTGCTAGCTTTAGGCTCTGTATACACATGGTCTTTATTTAATTTACCATTATCTCAAAAGTTTGGTAGTGATATTAACTCTGTGGCTTTTACCTTTGGTTTAATGTCTATGTCATTAGCTATAGGTGCTTCAGTTTCTGGTGTACTGAAAGTAAAGCTAGGTATTAAAAATGTTATTATTTTAGCAGCTGCTCTTAGCTCTTTAGGTTTAGGTATTGCTGCTTTTGCACCAAATATTTGGTGGTTATATTTATCTGCTGGTGTGCTTTTAGGATTTGGTGATGGTATTGGCTATATGTTAGCTCTTACTAATTGTGTAAGATTTTTCCCAAATAATAAAGGTTTAATTTCAGCCATTTCTATTGGCGCTTATGGTGGTGGTTCTTTATTGTTTAAAGCCATAGATAGTTATTTATTGGTTAATTATTCATTAGAGCAATCGCTATTAGCTTGGGCAGTATTAGTTGGTGCTATTACTGCAATAGGCAGTACTTTAATTTATGACTCAATTCACTCATTACATACAAGTAATGATACTAAAAAGACAACACAAGTTGAGTATGAACTTTTTGAGGCTATTAAGCTAAAAGAATATTGGATATTAACTGCTATGTTTGTTATAGACTGTATGTGTGGTCTATATATCATTGGTGTTACATCTGATATTGGCAGAACTTTAATTAATCTAGAGTATCAAGATGCTGCTGCAGCAATTTCTGTTGCAGCTTTATCAAATATTGTTGGTAGATTAGTAATAGGAGCTTTAGCTGATAAGTTACCACGTATTAGATTGATTACTTTTGATCAAATTTTATCATTGCTTGCTTTATTGATCTTACTTTTTGGTCCTCAAGATAAGTATATGTTCTATATTGCAATTGGTATGGTAGCTTTTTCATTTGGTGGTACTGTTACAGTCTATCCTACTATTATTTCAGATTTCTTTGGTCTTAAAAACTTTGCTAAAAATTATGGATTACTATACACTGGTTTTGGTATAGGCTCCTTATTAGGTTTTGGTATTTCCTCAGTATTTGGTGGTTTTAATATTACTTTTAGTGTTATTTGTGTTTTATTAGTTATTGCTATTATTTTATCATTTATGGTACGTCTGCCAAATGAACAAGATATGCGCAAGGCTAAGAAAGAAAGACGTATGCGTCGTGAAAAAGAACTAAAAGAGCAGCAGGAGCAGGCTAAATTAGAGCAGGAGGCTATTAAAAAGGCTTTAGAGAATTTACATGCTATGCAGCAAAATAATGTTAAAGAGAATTTAACAGAAGAGGATAGCTTAAGTAAAGAAAGTAAATAATCTATTAATAATAAAGTGAAAATAGCCCCTGTATAAGTAAATCTTATATAGGGGTTATTTTATTGTATGTTTTTAACTATATAAAATTTAACAATATCTAGCAAAATACAAGATCATCTAATGTGTTTTGCTTGTTGATGTTTAAAATTGTACTATATGCTCATTTTTATGTTTATTATGCTAAATAGGCTAATAATTAAAAACACATTAATTTTTTGACATCATTTAAGTATTATGATGTTTGTTAGTAATTTTTAGGTTAGTTATGAAATTTTCAAAAATCACACTTGCTGTAATTTTAGCAGCTAGCAGTTTATCAGCTCATGCTTATTTTAATTTAAACACACAAGCTACATTCTATAATGATAGTGAGTTTAAAAATAGTAATCTTGAGGTATCAAAGAACATTTATACATTATCTGCATCTAATCAGTATTTTACTGCAATTTATAAACATACAGATTATGATTTTAGCAACGGATATGATTATATAGATAGTACTGAGCATATATATTTAGATGGTCGCTTAGATGGAAACTTTTACTCTAGCTTAGGTTATTTTTCAGGTCTAGGTTTAAGTATGGGTTTTGAGGATGATTTTGATATAAGCAAAAATTATGGTCTTATGGCAAGAGCTGGCTTATCTTATAATTTTACTCAAGATGTTCAAGGTTTTTTAGGTGTATTTGCTCAGCATAATAGAGTTGAAGATACTTTCCTACCAATAATAGGTATTAAAATTGGTAATGAGTCAGACAGAGGCTGGTCAGGTGCTTTAGCTTATCCTTACACTAAACTTACTTATCGCTTTAATCCAATGTTTGCAGTTGATGGTACTTTAATTACTGTAAAAGATTTAACACATCTATCTGATAACTCAAAGATACAAAAAGAAGGCTTTATCTTTGAAGAATCATATGCATTGGGTATTAAAGCAACACTTACTCCTATTAAAGCTTTAAATTTATCAGCAGGTATTAACTATATGTTTGATAGTGAATACACTATTTATAACAAAGATGAAAATGAAATAGCAAGTTATGAAACAGATTCTTCTTTAGGTTTTAATTTAGGTCTCTCTTATACCTTTTAATTAAATCAATTAAAGCTTGTTGATGTAAGGAGCTATCATTTAAACATTCTACTACTTTAAAAGATGTAGCTCCTTTATTAATAGCATAAGTGTATGCTTGTATATGTAGATCATATAATGTTTCAAGACAATCAATGCTAAAACCTGCAACTACTACTATGTCTTTAGAACCTAAAGCTAAAGTTTTATCAATGCACTCTTCAATGGTAGGACCTAACCATTTTCCTTTACCAAAAATAGAATGAAAAGATAACTCTATATTTGCAAAAAAAGGATCTAGTTTTGCTTTTAATAATGTATGCATAGCTAAACAGTGCTTGTAATAACTGTCTTTTTGTTTTACATAGCTAATAGGTATAGAGTGACAGCTAAAAATTAAAGTAGCATTGTTATTTGCATGTATTTTTATCTTATCAATATAAGCATCTATAAAATAAGGGCTTAAATAACAATTATCTACAACTTCTAGTTTTTTATCTATTTTGTTTTGTTTTAAATATTTTTGCACAGATGAATAAATAGTAAGGTGAGTGCAATTAGAATATTGAGGATATAGTGGTAATAAAATAATTTGAGTTATTTTATCAAAGTTAATTGTAGCTAAACTTTGTTCTAAACTATTATCTATATAACAAAAAAACTTTTTAACTATATATTCATCATTATAATTTTTATTTAAATTATTACATAGCTTGTCTATATAGTGATTAAGTGGACTATGTCCATCAATGGCTATTTGTTTATATTTTTCTAGTAGTTTAGCAGGTCTTTTTTTTAAAATTATAAAATTTAAGATAAAGTACCATAAAAATGGATTTACATGAATAATATTTCTATCACTTAAAAAAAGTTTTAAAAAGGCTCGTATTGACTCAATATCAAGATTAGGTGAACCACTTGAGCACAATAGTACTAATTTTTGCATATCTTACCATTAACTATTATTTTAATTTATTTAAAGTAGTTTGATATTTTGCTAAAAACTTATAGCGTGTAGGCTCATCTACATATAGATAATCAAAATAACAGTTATCTAATCTAGCTTTGATATGTAAGCTATTGTGTAATAACACAATTGCATATTCTAAATGCTCGTAGCTTAAATCAGAGACAAAAGAACAATTTGTGCTTACAGAGCAAATTGCAAGCAATATGCAGGCTACAAGGATT
This sequence comes from uncultured Anaerobiospirillum sp., assembly GCA_944389785.1. Lineage (GTDB taxonomy): Bacteria > Pseudomonadota > Gammaproteobacteria > Enterobacterales > Succinivibrionaceae > CALXNP01. The sequence continues at coordinate 13,106 of CALXNP010000005.1, read as the reverse complement.
TTAGCTTCTTTATTATTACCTTTTTGTATTACTTTATGAAATCTGCTTCCATAAAGATCACCATCTGGCATAAAAAAGTTTCCATCACTAAAACCTAAATCAATAGCTCTTTCGTCTTTATGTAAAAAGCGTGAAGCAATATCATTGATGCTAGCTGGCGGATTAATTAGCATTTTCCAACCAGGAGCTAAAGCTTTAAACATAAAATCTTCATCATGATTGACTAAATGATGCAATAATTTAGCACAGATAAAAGCTGCTTTATCAAAATAATCTGCACTTAAACTGCCAATGATACCCTGAATAAAATGTACTTTATTGTCACTTATATAATCATAAATTTCGAAAAAATCATCACCTGCATAAGTTAAAAGCTTAGTATTGATATGTATATTAGCTTGAACTAAAGCAGCTGATAATTTAACATAGTCTACTAAAATTAACTCTTTAAACTCAACGTTTTCTACATGCAACTTTTTAATAAAATTTATCACATCAAAACTAATTTTATTGGTACAAAGACGCTGTTGTTGTCGATATAAAATTTTACGTTCAAGCAGTTCGTCAATAGTTTGAGCCACAAAACTATCATTAAGTTGCAAATGTCTTGCTATTTGTTTTTCATGTGCTTTACGCTCAAAACATGAATCTAGATCACGTGAGGTCCAATATAAAATTAGCGAGAGCACTAAAGCTTTTGCTATATTATTTTGATCGTTTATAAAAATAGCACTTAGCTGTGGATAATAGGGAGTACGAATAAAACCTTGTTTTGTCATATATTATGAATTTACTGCAAATTACTAATAAAGGTAGTATTATAACTTAAAAAATAAAAAGTAGTGTTTTTATTCATTAATTAAGCTAACATTAGCTTTCAATTTATCAATAATTAAGGGTTTATAGTGATACTATATTTTATCTATGTACTAATAGGCTTATTTTTATTAGTTTATAGTTCAAATTTCTTTGTAGATGGTGCAGCTGCTGTATCTCGCCGCTTTGGTATTAGTGAATTGCTAATTGGTATGTTAGTAATAGGTTTTGGTACTTCTGCTCCTGAAATGTGTGTATCAGCAATAGCAGCTTATAGTGGTAATGATGGTATTGTTTTAGGTAATGCTTATGGCTCTAATATTGCGAATATTGCTCTGATTTTAGGTCTGTGTGCCATTATCACACCTCTTAGTGTTAATTCTGTAATTGTTAAAAGAGAATTACCAACTTTAATTTTTGTTACAGTAGTATCAGGTTTATTATTGCTTGATTTTCAAGTTTCACGTATTGATGCCATAATTTTATTAGCATTATTTGGCTTTTTAACTTATCGTTCCATATTATTTTTTAAAAAAGAAGCAAAAGAAGATACAATCACACTTGAAGCTGCTGAGGCTTTAGAGCAAACTGGTAAGGATAAGACTTCTTTGGCTCTAGTAAAACTTATAGGTGGTTTTGTAGTGTTATTGGCTTCTTCTAGATTATTAGTTTATGGAGCAACACAGCTTGCTGTTGCTTTTGGGGTTAGTGATTTAATCATAGGTTTAACAATTGTAGCTGTTGGCACTTCTTTACCAGAGCTTGCTTCATCACTTGTAAGTGCTTTAAAAAAGCAATCTGATTTAGCTGTAGGTAATGTAGTAGGTTCAAATTTATTTAATACTTTAGCAGTAGTAGGTTTAGGTGGTATTATTTCTCCTGTTAATGCAGAAAAAATTGTACTATACCGTGATTTTAGTGTCATGTTAGCTTTAACTTTATTGCTATATATAATTGTACGTTTATATAAAAATGATGCTTTAGTAAATAGGTTAAGTGGTTTACTGTTATTAGGTATTTTTATTGCTTACACAGCATATTTAATTATCACTAGTCATTAGTATGTTTTTAGTATTTGTATAATTTAGAAAAATATTTATACAATATCTACTAACTTAAATTGTTTTTGCTTATAATTGAATGTAAATATTTGAAGTTTTTTATAAAAAATTAATTAGCCAAACACATAGGTATAAAAGTGTCATCAATAGATATTAATTATGTATTCTTTATAGGTGGTGCCTTACTTGCAATGTCAATTTTTGCAAGTAAATTGTCATCCTTTATCGGAACACCTATTTTATTGTTATTCTTAGCCATAGGTATGCTTTCTGGTGAAGAGGGTATTTTCATTAAAATAGTCTATAACGATTATACTTCTGCTTTTTTTATAGCAAACCTAATGCTTGCTCTTATCCTATTAGATGGTGGTATGCGCACTAATGTTAATACCATAAAATCTGTAGCTTCAGAATCATTGTTATTGGCAAGTGTAGGTGTACTAGTAACATCATTGATTACAGGTATAGCAGCTTATGTTGTCTTTGATTTAAGTTTAGTTCAAGCTATGTTAATTGGAGCTATTGTAGGTTCTACTGATGCTGCTGCAGTATTCTCTTTATTATCAAATGGTACTTATTCCTTAAAAGAAAAAATTAGCTCAACTTTACAAATTGAATCAGCTACCAACGATCCTATGGCTATCTTGTTGACTACAGTGTTGATTTCTATTCTACAAGAGCAAGCTACTGGTATTTTAGGTATTTTATCTATTTTTATTTTACAATTTGGTCTAGGTACCATTTTAGGTATTATTTTTGGTTTATTTATTAGGTTTATTCTATCTACTATTGATATAGGCTCAGGTTTATACGCACTATTAGCTATAGGTTTAGGTTTAGTAGCTTTTGCTATTACAGCTGCTTTAGGTGGTTCTGGTTTCTTAGCTATTTTTATCATAGGTGTAATGATTGGTAATTTAAAGACACGTTCTGTATCTTATATCTTACCTGTAGGTGAAGGTATTACTTGGCTTGCTCAAATTACTTTATTCTTAATTTTAGGTTTATTAGTAACACCAAGCCACATGATAGATTTTCTTGCACCTTCTGTGTTTGTAGCAGTGTGCTTAACCTTTATTGCTAGACCTATAGCAGTGTTTGCTTGCATAAAGCCATTTTTCAAACGTTATAATACTAAAGAAATTTTATTTATGTCTTTTGTAGGTTTGCGTGGTTCAGTACCTATTGTGCTTGCTATATATCCTGTAATGGCAGATATTGATAATGCTCAGCTTTATTTTAATGCTGCTTTCATTGTAGTTATTTTCTCTTTATTTGTACAAGGCACAAGTATATTACCAATGGCTAAGCTTTTTAAAGTTTATGCCCCATCATCTGTAGCACCTATGTCTAAAGCTAAAGTAGGTATTATGCTATCTGATGATTATGAAATGTATAATTATGTTATTAAAAATGAAGATTTAGATGGTGTTAAATTACGTGATTTAACTTTTCCAAGTAAGACTGCTATTGTGGCTATTTTTAGATCTGGCAGGTTATTAAAAGCAAGAGGCGATACTGCACTGCTAAATGATGATATTGTTAGTGTAATTGGTCAAAGTGAAGATGAAAAGCTTTTAAATGCTGTGTTTAACAGAAAAGGAGCCAATAAAATTATTGATAGATACACAGGTGATATCATTTTAGATGGCGAGTTAAGTATGAAGGAAATTCAAGAAACTTATAAAGTAGAGCTTACTTCCTTTGAAGAAAAATTAACTTTAAGTGAGTTTATGAATTTCTATATTGGTGGTTTTGCTCAAATAGGAGATCATGTAACTTTAATTAATATTCAGTTCTATGTGACAGAGCTATCAGGTGATAAGGTAACAAAGATTGGATTAAAGGTTTTAAATGAACAACATACATAAAAAATTGGAGCTTTTAAATTTTAACCAAGAGGAAATTATTGATTTTACAAAAAACTTATCTAATCTTACTTATATTGATAGACAAAGGCTAGTTAGCCGTATTAATAAACAAAACATACATAGCAAAAATATTGAAGATAACAAACTTGAGCTTTTACTTTGCATGTCTGAGGGCATGCAAAGGCTTGCACAATTAAAAGCTACAATACCTACAAATTTAAATTATTCAACAAGCTTACCTATTACTCAAAAACGCAGTGAAATTGTTGAGGCTATTAAGAAAAATCAAGTAATTGTTTTAGCTGGTGAAACAGGTTCTGGTAAAACAACACAGTTGCCAAAGATGTGTCTAGAGGCTGGACTTGGAGTTTATGGTATGATAGGTCATACTCAGCCTCGACGTATTGCAGCTCGTTCTGTGGCTTCACGTATTGCTCAAGAGCTTGACGATGCTCAAATGCAAAATGTAGGTTCAAAAGTTAGATTTAATGATAATACAGGTCCTTTGTGTAAAATTAAGCTTATGACAGATGGTATTTTACTATCTGAAATAGCTAATGATAGACTTTTATTAAAATATGATTGCATTATTATAGATGAGGCGCATGAGCGCTCTTTAAATATTGATTTTCTTTTGGGCTATATGAAATATATTTTAAAAAAACGCCCTGAATTAAAGTTAATTATAACTTCTGCAACTATTGATTTAAAACGTTTTTCTAAGCATTTTGATGATGCTCCTATTATTGAAGTTGAGGGACGAACTTATCCTGTAGAAGTGGTATATATGCCATTAGTTCAAGAATATGATGAAGATGGAGAGCGTATCATTGAAGAGCTTGATTTAAATAAAGGCATTTTACAAGCTATAAAATATCTCATGCAAATTCAAAGGGCAGATATTTTAGTATTTTTACCTGGTGAACGAGAGATTGCTGCATTGATGACTTTTTTACAAAAGCAGCATTTAGCTGATGTTGAGATTTTACCTTTATATGCAAGACTTGCTTATTCTGAACAATCTAAGATTTTTAAAGAACATCAAAATATGCGTATTGTTTTAGCTACTAATGTAGCTGAAACTTCAATTACAGTACCATCAATTAAGTATGTAATTGATGTGGGTTTAGCAAGGATCTCTCGTTATTCTACACGAACAAAGATACAAAGATTACCAATAGAAGCAATTTCACAATCATCGGCTAACCAAAGAAAAGGTCGATGTGGTCGTGTTAGTTCTGGTATTTGTGTACGTTTATATGATGAGGCTGATTTTGAGAGTCGTCCTTTATATACTGATGCTCAAATTTTACGCTCAAATTTGGCTGCAGTAATCTTACAAATGGTGTCTATGAAGTTAGGAGATATTAAATCATTTCCTTTTATTGATAGACCTCAAGATAAACAAATTAATGATGGTTTAAGATTATTGTATGAAATTGGAGCTATTAAAACAGGTCGTGATTTTGATACTAATAATATTGAGCTTACATCAATAGGTGTACAATTAGCTAAAATTCCAACTGATCCTCGTTTATCTCGTATGATTTTAGAGGGAGCAAGACGTTTTTGTTTAAATGAAATTTTAATTATAGCTTCAGCTTTAGCTGTATCGGATCCAAGGGAAAATCCTCTTGATAAAAGAGAAGCTGCTAATAATGCTCATGCAAAATTTAAAGATGAGCGTTCTGATTTTCTAAGCTATATTAAGCTTTTTAAGTATTTACAAGATAAGCAGGAGAGTTTATCTAAACGAGCTTTTATCAATGAGTTAAAAACTCAGTTCATATCTTATTTAAGAGTTAAAGAGTGGTTTGATCTGCATTTGCAATTAAAACTTATTTGTAAGAGTTTAAATTTTAAATTTAATGAGCAGGATAGTGATTATGAGTCGATACATAAAGCTTTATTATCTGGCTTGTTAATGCATATGGGTATGCAAACTAATGAACCTTTTGTGTATAAGGGTTCAAATAATATTAAGTTTGCTATATTTCCAAATTCTGCTTTATTTAAAAAGAAAGTTAAATGGCTTATGGCCAATGAAATATCACAAACTAGTAAGTTATATGCTAGAACTGTAGCTAAGATTGAGCCACAATGGGCTTATGATTTTGCTTTACACTTAGTTAAAAAGCAATATAGTGATGTTTTTTTCTCTAAAGATAAAGGCTGTGCTTGTGCTTATATGACTGTTAATTTGTATTCATTACCTATTATCAGCAAGCAAAAGGTTTTATACAATAAAATAGATCCTATTGTTTCACGTGAACTCTTTATTAAAGAAGGGTTAGTTCATGGTAATTTAAATTGCAAGCATAAGTTTTTTATACAAAATTTAGAATTGATTGCAGATATTGAATCTTTAGAACATAAAGTTAGAAATAAAGACTTAATTGTAGATGAGGCTGTACTTTTTGATTTTTATGATAGACAAATTCCATCTTATGTAAGCTGTTATTATGATTTTGATAAATGGTATAAGCAAGCTTCAAAAGAACATGCTAATTTATTGTGTTTTAGCTTTGAAGATGTAACAAAAGATAAGATTAATTCTATTCAAGAAAATTTATTTCCTGATTTTTATCAAGTAGGTGATCTTAAATTAAAGCTAAGTTATATTTTTGATCCTACAGATGATAAAGATGGAGTTAGTGTACATATACCAATTAGTGTTCTTAATCAGGTTGAGCCTAAGGATTTTTTAAATATAGTACCAGGTTTACAAGATGAATTTTTTACGGCCTTAATTAAGTCGCTACCAAAAAGATTAAGACGTAATTTAATTCCTGCACCAAATTACGCTCAAGCTTTAAAAGAGTATTTACAAGATATGAGCGGTGATTTACTAGTTAATGCTGCTAAAGGATTGACTAGAATAGGTGGGGAGTTAATTAAGATAAGTGATTTTGATTTATCTCAAATAGATAAACACTTATTTATGACATTTATTATTGAGGATATGCAAGGTAAGACTATAAGTTACAGTAAAAATTTACAAACTCTTATAGATACTTTGCAAGATAAAGTTAATGCTACTTTAAATAGCGTTATAAATAGTAAAAATAAGCAAGCTAATACTAAAACTTATACACAATGGAGTTTTGATGACATTAAGCCAGTACAAACTATAAAAAAAGGTTCTATGGAAATTGTAGCTTATCCTGCTTTAAATGATGTAGGAGATGCTGTTGAGCTTAGTGTATTTGATAGTAAGTATAAACAAGCTGTAGCTATGCAAAAAGGTACACGTAAACTTATTTATCTATCTATAAAGAGTCCTAATGCTTATCTGCAAGAGCATTTACCAAATAGAGCAAAATTGTCTATGTATTATAAAGAGTTAGGCAGTGTTTATGAACTTATAGATGATCTGTGTTTATGTGCTATTGATACTATTGTTGAGCAAGAAGGTGGCTATAGTTATACTAAAGAAGGGTTTATACGTCTTTTAAATAAAGTTAAAGCTAATTTAAATGAGACTGCTTTAAATATTGCTAAGATTTTAGAGCAAATTTTACTATTAGCTCATGATATCAAAAAATTACTGCAGGGAAATATTCCTTTAAATTTAGCTTTAATGTATAAAGATTGTAAATATAATTTATCATGTTTGATTTATAAGGGATTTATTGTTGATACAAAATTTGAACATTTAGAGGATTTGCCTCGTTATTTACAAACTATTGTTTATAGACTGCAAAAAGCCCCTTTAGATATTAACCGTGATCTTACTTATCAAAGAAAATTAGATGAGGTTTTAACTTATTATTCTAAGGCTAAAACTAAAGCTGCAAATAATATAGCTATACTTGAGGCTTTAGAGCAAGTTAAATGGCAAATACAAGAACTGCGTGTATCTTATTTTGCTCAAAGCAAAGGAGTTAAGGGTCAAGTTAGTGAAAAGAGAATAATGTCCCAGATTGATAATATTTTAGAACAATAAGAGCTATCTAATAGTTTGAGAGACTCAAACTATTAGATTTTAATTAGAAGTTATTTTTATATTCAAGAGCTTTTTGATCTAACATATTAGCTTCAGAGCTATTTATATTTAAAGCTTTAGCTAAAGCTTGCATATATTGTCTTTCAGCTTGATTATCTACATTAATAGCTGCAGCAGAGAGCATATATATTTCTAAAGCTTGATCATGATCATGTACTTGTGAAGCTATGGCTTGTACATCAAGTGGTACTTGCAGAAATTTTTTGATATATGAATTTAGATCGTTTTGTAAATTAAGATTATTTGAAGCTTCTAAAATAAAGTCTTGTTCATTTTTATCTATATGTCCATCAGCACGAGCTGCAAAAATTAAAGCCTGCAATATTAAGATGGCATTATTGTTATTACTTAAAGCTTTAGCATTTGATTGTTGATTGAAAGCATCAAAAAGGTTATCTGTGCTATTTGAACTGTTATTTAAAATTCCAGAGCCATTGTTAGTATTATTTTTATTTTGCCATGATTGATATAACTTATAAGCAAGAGCAGCTGCTGCAGCGCCTGCTCCTATTGCTACAGTGCTTTTAGCTGCTTTTTTTACAGATTTTGAGCCTCCAAATATAGCACCTAATAAACCGCCAGCAGCAGCTGTGCCTAAAATACCTTTATTTTTTTTTGCACTATCTAAAAGTGGACTTAATTTATCAAAAAAGTTGCTCATAATAGACCCTTAAGTATTTATAACTAAAATTGATGAATATAAGAAGAATATACTCATTAAAACACAGCTATGTACTGACAAAAGCACAGCCCCAATAACAAGTTTGTTTTTTATAAAATGTAGCTGTTTAACTTTTGTTGATTTAAGAGTATACATTGTTTGTCCTTTATTTATATTTAATTTAATCACATTATTAATAATACATGCTAAAACTTAGTATAAATATAGTTTAAAAACAGTTTAGCTAATTTTTATAAGCGAATATATGCATAAGAATAAAAGAGAGATTAAGCTACAATTACATAGATTAATTAAAGCATAGCTTAAAAATATTTTAGTATAGTTTTTTTGCTCTGATAAATTAGACAAAGCTTCAGTTTGAATGTCATGATAAAGTAAATTTAGTTTCATAATAATAACTCCTATGTTTATGTTATTAGTATAGGTAATGAAACTTAGATTTTACTTAGAGATATAAATTAGATTTGGTGTTAGAGTAAGAGATTGAAGTATATGATTTTTATATCTTCAATCTCTAAGTGAAAGGTTAAGCTATGCTTTGAGCTTCAATGTTTACATTATCAAGTTTACCCTCAAGTTCTTTATTAACAATGTTAGTGATAGTTGCATCTGACCATACATTAAGACTAGTTTCAATCATATCAATAATTGCATATACAGGTAATATAACACCCATTAGTACTACTGGTACCTGCATAGATGACATTAAAGATATGGTTAAAAAATAGCAACCCATAGGTACACCAGCATTACCAATACTTGCAATAGTAGCAATGAAGATCCAAGCTATAAAGGTACCAAAGCTAATTTCAATACCAGCATTTTGCATTAAATAAATTGATGTAACTAAAATAAAAGCAGCACAACCATTCATATTAATAGTTGTGCAAATAGGTAGTACAAAGCGTGAAACTTTTGGATTTACACCAAGATTATCTTCAGCTGAAGCCATGGTTACAGGTAAAGTACCTGCTGATGATTTTGAAAATAATGCTACAGCTATAGCAGGTAACATACCTTTAGCTACTTTTAAAGGATTTAAACCACGAATTAGCATTAGTAAAGGTAGTATTATAAACATTTGTACTAAATTAGAACCAACTACTACAGCAAAGTAAGTAGCAAGAGAGCCTAATACAATACCAGCTTCTAACTCAACTACAAGCTGAGAGGTAAAAGCCATAATACCTAAAGGTAAGATAGCAATAATAGCTCTAATGATAATGAATAAGATGTCTTGCAATCCACCAATGAAATTTAATACTGTTGTTTTTTTATCACTAGCAGGCATTACAGCTAAAGATATACCAAAAGCAGCTGCGATCATCAACACGGATAGGACATTACCTGAAACAAATGGTGCTAGTAGATTATTTGGGATAGTATTTAAAATATGATCTAAATAACTACTGCTAGAGATAGCAGGAGTATTTGCGGCACCAGATATTTCAGCAGGTACATTCTGAGGTTTTAACAACACAAAGAGTACTGCAGATAATGCAGCAGCTATAATAGTAGTTAAAAGTGTGTAAAACACAGTATGTGAAAAGATTATACCTGAATTTGACCCTTTTGAGAGTTTTGCTAAGGTTGTAATCAAAGCTAAAGCAATAATTGGTACAGCTATAAAACTAAATAAACGAGTAAAAGCAGTTGCAATAAATCCCATTATCTCGTTAGTAAAACTATGGTTGTAAAGACCAATTAAAGCACCTAATACCAAAGCTGCAATATATAAAATTGCTGTAATAATACGTTGTTTTTTAGGTATGTTTTTTAAAGTTGTGTTAGCTTCTGTGCTAACTCTTGTTTGTGTCATGATATATTCCTTAGTCTTTAAATAAATCTGTAGATAAATATCTATCTGCAGAGTCTGGTAAAATAACTACAATAAGCTTATCTTTATTTTCTTCAAGCTTAGCAAGCTCAATAGCAGCAGCTAATGCTGCACCTGATGAAATTCCACAGAAGATACCATCAGATTTAATTACATCTTTTGCACATTGTATAGCTGTTTCACTACTAATAGGTATAATTTTATCTACAACTTTGCTGTCATAAATAGCAGGAACAAATCCAGCACCAATACCTTGAATTAGGTGAGGACCAGCCTCCTTGCCTGATAATACAGCTGATGTTTGAGGCTCAACAGCAACAATTTGAATATTAGGATTTTGTTCTTTTAGATATTTACCTACGCCACTAATAGTTCCACCAGTACCTACGCCAGCTACTACAATATCAACCTTTTTATCAGTATCTTTGTAAATTTCAGGACCTGTAGTTTCATAGTGAGCCTGTACATTAGCATCATTTTCAAATTGCATAGGCATAAAGCTATTATCATCATTTGCAGCTAATTCTTTTGCCTTTTCAATAGCACCTGCCATTTTTTTAGTAGCTTCTGTAAGTACCAAGTTAGCTCCATAAGCTTTTAAAATAGCACGTCTTTCTATAGACATGTTTTCGGGTAAAACTAAAGTAAGTTTAAGCCCTAAACAAGCACAAGCTAAAGCTAAACCAATGCCAGTATTACCTGAAGTAGGTTCAATAATATGTGTTTTATCATTTATGAGCTTATTATCTATGGCATTTTTTAACATATAAAAAGAAGCTCTATCTTTAACTGACCCTGATGGGTTAAATGCTTCAACCTTAGCTACAATTCTAGATCTACAATCATATAGTTTTTTTAAATTATGTATTTCTACAAGTGGGGTTCTACCAATTAAATTTAAAATAGTTGTATTTATATTCATAAGTTAGCTCCTTAAATTAAATGTAGCCTAGAATCAATAGTTAGTTTTGTTATTATTTAATAAAAAAATATAATATTGTGAGAAGATGAAAATATTTATTTAATATATGAGATATATCTCATATATTTTATCATTAAAATGTAGTAAACGCACTGTTTAATATATAGTGATTTTTACAAATAAACCACTATTAATAGCTAAGAAGATATGTATAAAAAAATCAAATGGATTATCAATTTAGAGTTATGGAAGCTAAGAGTTGCTAAGAAAACATATCACAAAAAAAGATCAAAGTAGAGTTAATGTTAAAGTTAAACGAGAAACTAATTTAATCAGCAATTGAAAGAGTATAAAAATACAAAATACATCTAATTAAAGATATACCAAACTTTTGTTTAAAAATATGATATATATCACATTTTAACAAAAATATAACATTTTTTAAAAAGAATATCTATAGTATACATAAAATGTATATATTGTATGTATTATTATGATCAATTTTAAAGCAAATGCACAAAAATATTGCAAATTTAGCTAGATAATATTATATAAATAATTTTATTTAAATTTTGATAATTGATTATTGTTTGCAATATATAAATAATTATTTATATATAAATTATATATTGTTTATAGTATATAAAAATTATGTTTTTACTATTAAATAAATATTCTTATTAGTCTAAGCTAATTTTTATAAGCTTATGATTATAATTTAGGCCTTTTTTTACTGACTTTGGTTGATTTTGTGAAAATAACATATTGTTATACATAAATAAAATAACATAGATATTGCATTTTAGTATAATTTATCCTTAATTTAGTTAAATTACACATTTAATATCTATTATTTTGTTTAAAAATATTAATTTTGTGTACTTTTTATTAGATATATAAATATATTATTATATATATAATAAATATATTATATTGTATAATTATTAATAATAACAATATAATAAAATGATTTAAGCTTTATGATGTATACATTATATTTTTAGCTTGATATAATTAGACTATAAGGTAATTATAAATTTAGTATAGTTTTTTTAATACAAATTTTTTATATGCTTTGGTATAAACAAATTACTAAATAATGTTATTTGTTAATAATAAAGTGTAAAAATTTGGAACTTTGTAGCAGAAGTTAGGTCAAACTAAGAACAGCCTAAATTTTTGGATTTCTAGTTTTAGCCTAAATAATAATAAATTTGCTACTAAGGTATACTAGATTTGATTACTGCTTGTAAGCTTAAAAGACTACAAGCTAAGCTTAGATATATTAATATCGAGCCTATAATTATAAAAATTTATTATAAAATTAACTATGAGGATATAGCTTATGTTGGATGAAAAGCCTTTATTACCAAAATTGGTAACAAATAGAGCTAAATTTGGTCACTCTGTGTTGACTTACAAGAATCAATGGGATTCTAAAGCTAAAATGTCAAAGCGTATTAGCGGTAAGACAATAGGAAGAATCCTAAGTGATGATGGTTTAGGTCAAATTGTTTTTTCAAGTAAATTTTTAAAAGAAAATCCACTTTGGAAGGACTACATTGTGACTAAAGTAGGTCGTGGACAGTATACTGTTGAAAAGAAGCTTTTATAGCTTGAAAGTTTATACTTGGTTTAAATTAAGTTTTAATAAACTATATTATTCTTCACCTAAAATGATTAGAAATTTAGGTGGAGATATAGTTTATTGATGCATAATATTAAAACTATTAAATTACGATAATGAGACAATGTTCCTATATTTGAAGTATATATTTAAAGAAACTAAGTAAGAGTTCTCAACTTTCCAACTTAAATAATAGTTAAAAGTTGTACCAAGACTAAGTCCTAAGTGACTTTAGCTACTCTTTAAATAGATTGATTGATTTTTTTCATCAGCTTTAAGTAATT
>CALXNP010000004.1 GCA_944389785.1 uncultured Anaerobiospirillum sp. | reverse complement strand
TTAAGCTATATCTCTTTCCTCCCTAGGATAGCATAAGAAATAGGCCATATCAAATGACGATCCGTCCGTACAGCTCCTGGAAAATCTGAAATAAAAGATTTTAAAAATCAATATGTTAGTTAAATTGTATCAAATTTATTAAAAATAATACTTGACGCTTTATGGTAAAAACTGTAACATATGCACCCGTTGAGAGCTGATTTAGAAAATTGGCAAGACCAAAAGCTCATATGAGCCACGGTTTGAGTGTGCGGCCTTAGCTCAGTTGGATAGAGCAACAGCCTTCTAAGCTGTGGGTCAAAGGTTCGACTCCTTTAGGTCGCGCCACTTAATTATCTCTTAACAAAGCGCAATGGTGGCTGTAGCTCAGTTGGTAGAGTCCCGGATTGTGATTCCGGTTGTCGTGGGTTCGAGCCCCATCAGCCACCCCATTTTAGGGGTGTGCGGGAGTGGCGAAATTGGTAGACGCACCAGATTTAGGTTCTGGCGCCTTCGGTGTAAGGGTTCGAGTCCCTTCTCCCGCACCACTTAAAAAAGTTATTAAAGTAACTTGCAAAGTTTATAATTTTATGTATAATTTGCAAGGTAATCCTAAAACATGGATGCTTAGCTCAGTCTGGTTAGAGCATCTGCCTTACAAGCAGAGGGTCATAGGTTCGAGTCCTATAGCATCCACCATGTCATAGATTCAAATCTTATTAAATCCTTAATCTACTCTTATCGTATATGTCTTATCTGTTATTATACATTTGTTCTTATTACAAGTATTAATATATAATATGCTAGCAAAGTAGCACAAATGTTAATTATCATAAATTTTAGGTAACAATATGAAATCTAGTTTTTTAAAAAATATAGAAAAATATGAAAAAAAAATATTAGGTTTAAAAACTTGTACTAATAAGAAAGTAGACTATGAACATTTTTTTAATCTTGCAGCACAATATGAAAAAAAAACTGTAAAACTACAGAATAGTGGTTATGCTTTAGATAATGGATTTTATATTAAATCAATTTTTTATTACTATATTTCAAGTTTTAATAAGCCAGAAGCTAAAGATAAAATTAAAGAATTAAATACCAAATTTGCTGAATATTGTTATGAGGATTTACATAAAGAAGATAAGTCACATTTGCCTTATACAGTGTATACTTCAAAGTCAGGTGACATATGCTTAGATAGTGAAGATGCTTTTAATGATATATATTTTGCTATCTTAGAGCATTTTGAGCAAGAGTCATCAGTTTTTAATTCTAATTTTGTATTTTATCCAACTTTCTTATTTCATGTTATTTATAATCTTATTAAAAATAAAGATAGTGATGATATTACAATAGGATCTCGTATTCATGAAACTACTATATACAATACCTTAGATATAGAGTATCAAAAAGATTTATATATTTTACCTAAAACACTTTATGCTTATGTAGTGCAGGCTATTCTTACTGATCATACAAAATATGAATTATTTTGTGGAATGAATGCTCAAAGTGCGTACCACATAGGTCTTGCTCATATCAATGGTGAGTTAGTTCCTAAAGATATTAATTTAGGATTTTTATTTTTATGTTATAGTGCAGCTTGCGGTAATTCATTAGCTTATTTAGCTTTAGGTTTAATGTTTACTTCTTATAATGGTTTTTTTAATAAAAATAATGTTAATCAATTAGAATTTTTTATACATGCTTTTATTCTATTAATCTGTGATAGTGATCTATTACAGATCTCGTCTTGTTATTTAGCCCATGTTAAAAATGGAGTTAAAGATGTTTTATATGATACTGAGAAAGTAGTATATAACTTTGAGATATTTGAACAAATAGTTTATAACACTATTATCTGTCTAATTACAAATTCTAGACATGGTTATAAATTTAAAAATGATATCAATAAAGATTTATTTAATCTTTATGAAGATTACATTGAAAATATGTTGCTAATAACAATTAATCATAAGGATTTTTTAAAAAGTGTTAGACTTACAACAGCAATAGCTACTTTATTAAATACTAAATATGAAGTAATTAATGGCTTAGACGCGACCATAATTGAAGCTTTACAAACTAAAAAAAAATTTAAGAATAAATCAAATACACAAATTATTTTAGAGTTATTAAAATTTGGAATTGAAAAAAAACATAGATTAGCTATTTATGAATATTTAAATTTTGTGATAGATAATAATTTAATTTCAGTTGAAGATGAGCCATATGTTGATTTAGCTGTTATCTATAAATTTGGTGAGATAGTTTATAACTATTCAATATATAATTTTCCAAATGCAGATGATGAAAATATTAAATATAGTAAAAGTCATGAAAACAATGAAGATGTAGATATTATTAATATTAATGAAGATACTGATATTAATACAGATGAAGATATAGCACAAAAGCATGAAAAATATATGTTGTTGGCAGCTGAATTATCTTATCCTCCTGCTCAATTTGCTTTATCTTTAGATAATAGTCAAGCAGATAGAGCTCTATATTTTGGTTTTAAAGCTTTACAAAATAATTATGTTCTAGCCTATTATAGTTTATCTAAATTATTGATGGGACAATCTAAAGAGCTAGCCTATACTATGTTATTTTTAGCTGCAGAATATAATTATTTACCTGCAATAGAGGCTTTAAATAAGGCAAAAAATAATGGTGATTTTCAGCCTTTTGAATATATCAAATGTATTCAAAAAATTGAGGCTTTAGCTCAACATGATGATATTGCCAGTATCATGATGTTTTTAATTTATGATAAATCAAATATTTTGCCACATAATCCTATAAAAGCTAATTTTTATTTACAAAAAGCTATAGATTTAGGAAGTCATTTAGCTTTTGATATTTTAAGAAATAAGAATATGAAACAAGATGACTATGCTTATAATATGCATACACATTTACCAAGTATGGACGATGGTATTATAAGCTTGGTTGACTTTTTTAAAATTGAAAATACTAACAATATTCATTTTAAAGAAAATTTGGCTAAATTATTAAGTGCTCTTTTTGAAAGTTTATTAAAAAATCAAAATTTTTTATGTTTTAGAGCTCTTCAAGAAAGCTATGATAATTTTTTTTGGAATTCTATGCTTATTCCAGATACTTTAAATAAGTTACGTGAACATATTGATAAATATAGCTCAATTTGGACTAATTTCGATGGATGTATAGAACAAATCTTCTCATTTAATGTTAGTTTAAAACTTGATTACGAGATAAATTACCAAGAATGTGAGTCAAAACTATCAGCTATAGACAAAACACAACAAGATAATAGTATCATTAATATGCTAAAGGGTATGCTTTGTCTTAGAAGTATATGTTGTAAAAATGATAGAGTAAAAGCTTGTGAGTATTTTACTAAGGCTATGAACGCTGGAGCAAGTGAAGCTTTTGCTATGGCATTTTATAGCTATACTATCTTAGATGATGATAAAGCTTTTAGTGATGAGTATTTACAAGATGATCTTAAATTAAAAGATCAAGATTCTGTGGTAAAAATAAATATAGAGCAATAATTATGCAATATCTATTAAAAGTAAAATTACAAAATACTAATTTATGGCGTTTAGTAGCAATTGATGGCAGTGCTGATAGAGCTTTTGTAGCACAATTGATAAGTTTAGCTTTTGATTATAAAGATAGTAAGGCTAATTTTATTATTGATAATAAAAATATCAGTGCAGGCATGGGAGGCAATATTTTAGATAATGATGAATTACAAGCTTTTGATGAGCTTAATTTAAAGCAAGATGATTGTTTTACTTTTATAAAAGAACAAGCTACTAATTTAGTTCATGAGGCTTTAGTTATGCGTTGTGAACCTAAACTTTATTGCTTTATGCCATCATGTATTGTGGGAAGTGGATCGTTACCTGAAGATGAAATGCTTGACTATGATAAAATTAACGCATATCTTGATAAAGATGAATGTCCCTCATTAAATTTAAAAGAAGCAACTTCACGTATGAGGGCTTATGGTATTAAGCGACATAATGCTCACGAGGCTCTAATTGAGGCAGGTGCACAAAAGCTTAATTTTAAATTGAACTAAAACATAAGAAAAAATAAAAATGGGTTTACATATGATACAAGGGGTTAAAATTCCTGAGGATTTTAACCTCCCACAAAGGGCTTGCTCAGCCCATATAGAGCAAGATGCTTTATTGTTTGATAAGGCTTTAGAGACAATTAAAAAGCATAATGTGTTCTTAATTGCTCACTATTACACCTCTGACATTATGCAAAGATTAGCTGAAGCTAGTGGAGGTTTTATTGGTGACTCTTTAGAAATGGCAAGAGCAGGTAGAGACAGTTCTTGTGATACTATAGCTGTCGCTGGTGTGCGTTTTATGGGGGAAACTGCTAAGATCTTATCTCCACATAAAACAATTATCATGCCTGATTTATCAGCAGAGTGTTCTTTAGATCTATGCTGTGATATTGAAGATTTAAAAAGAGTAAAAGCAGAGCATAAAAATGCTGTATTAGTTTCATATGCTAATACCTCAGCTCAAGTTAAAGCTATTTCAGATTGGGTTGTAACTTCATCTTTAGCTGTCGAACTTGCAGATTATCTCAAAAAAATAGGTAAGGATATTTTGTGGGTGCCAGATAAGAATTTAGGTTCTTATATTGCAAATAGTGCAAATGTTGATATTTATTGTTGGCCTGGTAAGTGTATTGTGCATGATGCTTTTTTAGGTAACTCTTTAAAATATATGAAGGATGAGCATAAACAAGCAAAAGTTTTAGTACATCCAGAATCTCCAAGTGATGTAATTGAACTTGCTGATTTTGTGGGTTCTACTTCACAAATTCTAAACTATGTTAAAGCTAGTAATGCTTCAGAATTTATTATCGCTACAGAGCGCAATATTTTCTACAAAATAAAGCAAGCTTGCCCTGAAAAAGTGCTCTACCAAGCACCAATTGCTTCTAATCAAGGACAGTGTATTAGCTGTGCTAATTGCCCTTGGATGGAGCTAAATAGCCTTGAAAAATTGATTAAAGCTATCGAAAATCCTCTTGATTTTTGCATAAATATAGAGCAAAATGTGTGCAATGAAGCAGTTAAGCCTCTAAACCGTATGCTTAATTTTTCTGCACTACTAAAAAGTGGTAAAGAGCTTCCTTTAGATTTATAGTGATAAACCCTCACATATATTTTAAATATAAGTAAACAGCTTATATATCACCATAACGGGCAATTATCCTCAAGGCAGATAATTGCTTCGTTTTTCTTATATCAAAAATATCCATAAAATGCGTTAGAAGGACTTTGGCTTAAAGATAGTCAAAGTAGGAGATCATATGACTGGCAGTGTATTATTTTGTATCTGTCTTTGTTACTTTGTTGTAGCTTATTATGTGTATGGTGGTTTTTTAAAGCGTGTTTTTGCTGTAGATCCAAAACGTCCAACACCTGCACACACTAATTTTGATGGTATTGATTATGTACCAACCCCAAGATTTGTATTAATTGGACACCATTTTGCTTCAATTGCAGGTCCAGGTCCTATTGTTGGTCCAATTATGGCTGCTTATTTTGGTTGGTTGCCAGCCTTAATGTGGATTTTAATAGGTTGTGTCTTTATTGGTGCTTTCCATGATTTTGCAGCTTTAGTTATTTCTGTAAGAAATAAAGGTCGCTCAATATCTTATGTAATGGAGCGTTTAATGGGCTATACAGGTCGTCAATTATTTTTAGTATTCTGTTTGGCTTGTTTGGTTTTAATTGTAGCTATATTTGTACTGCTTGTAGCTAATATGTTTGTACAGATACCTTCAGTTACTACAGCTTCATTGATTTTTATTTTTATGGCACCACTTTTTGCTGTAGTTACTAATATTTTTAAGGTAAGATTGCGTAACGCTTCATTTGTATTTGTGCCAATGGTATTTATCAGTGTTTATCTAGGCGCTGCTTTTCCATTAGATTTAGTAACAGCTTTTGCTTTAGATACTAAAACCGTGCAATTAATTTGGATTGTTGTTTTAGCTATATATATCTTTGCAGCTTCAGTTGTGCCTGTACAATGGTTACTGCAGCCACGTGACTATCTAAATTCTTATTTACTCTATGCTATGTTAGCTTTAGGTTTAGTATCAATTCTAGCCTATAACCCTGAAATTAAGTTAGATAGTTTTGTAGGGATGCAGGCTATTGTGGCGGATGGCAGCTTAACCTCAATAGTACCAGCTTTATTTATCTTTGTGGCATGTGGTGCTTGTTCTGGCTTCCATTCTCTGGTAGCTTCAGGTACAACCTCAAAGCAAATTAATAGTGAAAAAGATCTATTAGCTATAGGTTATGGCTCAATGATTTTAGAAGGTGTCTTAGGTGTTATGGCTTTGGTTGCTGTAATGTCTATGGATATGGAGCAATTTAGACAAATAGGTGCTAATCAGCCTTTAGCTTTTGCTACAGGTATTGCCTCTTTTTCTCAAGCTTTAGGTATCAATGTTGAGTATGCAAAGATCTTTATTTCATTGGCAATTGCAGCCTTTATGCTTACTTCATTAGATACTGCAACACGTCTTGCTCGTTTCTTATGGCAAGAACTATTTTTACCTCGTAGTATGAAAAAAGATGAAAGTGGCAATTTAGTTGAAATAGCTCCAAAGTCAAAGACAGCATGGCAAAGTTTTATTACTAATACAATTGTTGCAGCTGTTATTATCGTAGGTTTATCCATGCTTATGGCTATGACAGGACAAGCTGCTTCAATTTGGCCAATTTTTGGAGCCTCAAATCAACTTATGGCAGCTTTAACTCTATTAACAATTACTCTTTATTTACTACTCAAAAATACTAGATGGTATATAGCATTTGTACCTATGGTATTTATGTTAGTGATGAGTATTTGGGGTATTATTAGTGTTATTTCAACACAATGGGGTAATTCTGCTATTTTAGTAAGTTCTGGTATTTTCTTACTATGTATGGCTATATTAATGGTTTCTGTAGCATTATCTGTTATGCTGCATCAATTTAAACAAAGAATAAATGGTATAGCTTCAAATTATGTTGATCTTGCTGATCAATAATTATTTAAAATAAACTCAAAGATGGTGACATTTGTCTTGATTTTAGCAGTTTGTTTAAATTACTGTGTTTAGGATATAAGTCACCATTTTATTTTTGGGTTAATTTTTTCTTGTACAAAGATGCAGAGATTTTTAATAATTGAATATATGTGCTAATAATGGCTCTTTTTCTTCTGCTTTAGCTTTGTTTGATAATAAATCAGATGTAATTTTTGCTAAATAATTTTTATTTAACTTTGTAAATAAGATTGTTTTATTTTATAGAACTAATTTTAATCATTTAAATAGAGTATTTATAATATAAATATATATAAATTACATATACAATTAGATAAAAATTCACCTTTAGTACAATTGGCAAATACTCAAGCAGATAAAGTGGGTATAGGTACACATTTAGATAGTTATACAAAAATACCACTTAAGTCACAATATAATATTCAAGCAATTATTTTAGATTGTAAAGCAAATATGCCTGTAATAGAGCAAATACAAAGTCTACTTTTTTAAAGATAAAATTCTATTGCTTCATACATATAATTTAGAAGAAAATAGTTATGCTGCAGATAGCTATTTTGCAACTAATACATATCTACTAGAAGAGGTTTTATATGCTATTTTAGAAAAAAACTCTTTTTATCATAATAGACTCTCTATGGTATAGCAATGCAAGGTGAAAGACATATAGATTTTGATAAAATTTGTGAGTTTCATGATTGTCATGTAATAGAAAATGTTGATTTATCTTGTATAGGGCATCAGTAAAAGATTCAATTACAAATAGATATTGATATTAATTATCAATCAACAAGAAAGCCGTGTAAAGTATATTATATATACGAGCTAGTTTACTGTATTACAATTAGCTAAACTTAGCAAATATTATGCTTTTGTAACAAGATAATTTACACAAGGATTAAGTATGTCTAATAAGAAAATACAAGTAAAGGTTAGTGCCGTAATTATAAATGAGCAAAAAGCTTTTTTTCAAGATGATATAGGTAATATGCTTTTTTTTACTAAAGATCATATGAGATTAGCTAGTGATTTTGAAAATTTGCAAGAGGGTAGTTTAATTAGCGTTGAACTTGATGATCAAAATAATATTATTGCTGTAAATTTAGAAGGTCTTGAAGAGGGATTTGATGCTGATGCTTTAGATTATCTTGAACCTAATAGTTTTTTACTATTAGGTGAACCACCACTTGCTGATTATTTGTTAATTGATTATGGTAAATATGTTTTAGCTAAAGGTGATAAGGATATTGATAAAGCTAAACAAAGGTTAATTGATTTGTGTAAAGAACTAGGAGCTAATAGTATTATTGATTTTAAGATCAAAAAAGAACGTAAAAATGTTATGGGTTTTGGTTTTATTTACTACTATGCTACAGGTATTCCTGCAATAGTTGCAACACAAAGTAAAAATAATGGGCAAATAAGTTTAAATGAGTTACAACAAAAATTAAATAAAAAGCAAATAGCTAAATTAGGTAATATGTTTGCAAATGTAAGAATAGGAAAGATAGTATTACAAATTTTAGCCATAGTATTATTTATTGTTTTTGCCATTGGTTTTATTTATTCAAAATAGTTGTGTTGTCAGTTAGTTATGTTATACTTTGGTTAGTGTATGCTAACCAAGGTATAACAGGAGACTGATATGAATGAACTTATAACCTCTTTAATTGTATTGTTAATTGTATTTTTAACTTATATTGGTTTAAAAAAAATACTTAAAAATTTTAAATCAAAACAATCAATAAGCTGTGGTTGTTCTCAAAATTCTAGAGCTAGCTCATGTAATTGCAAAAAAAGTGATTAATTTTATTAAAAAACAGATGTATATATAACTTAAGTACTGATATTCATGGTAATATGTGGAGAAAGATTGTTCTATAAAAAAGAAGGTTAGCATGCAAGACAATGATACAGTGTACAACGTTGGTAATCTAACTGAAGATACATTACGTAAGCTTGAGGCTAGTGGTTTGCGTATGACTGTACAACGTAGACATATTATTGATATATTAACAAATAGCCAATGTACTTCTCCAAAGGAATTATGGTATGAGGCAAAGCAGTATGTTCCTGATTTAGGAATAGCTACAGTATATCGTTTGATTAATAGACTTGAGCAAATAGGGGTTTTATCAAAAGCTCGCAATCTTGGAATGCGTCCTCAAACTCCTATATTAGGTTCTATAACTGATGGAAAGGGTAAGCATATTGGACGTAAGATCAATCTTGATTTAACTGAGGTAATAAGATTAGGTCTTATTTCAAAGGGGGCATTAGGACCTAATAATGTTATACAGTTAACATTAGTCGGTGAAAAGGTTAACGTAACTGTTATAAAGTAGACATGGAAAATAAAAAGCATATACCACTAACACTTCAAGATGCGGTACCAAAGCCAGTGCCATCACGTACAGGTGAGCTTGCAGAGTCTGGAGAAAATTATCTCGAGACGATTTTAGTCATAAGAGAACGCAGTGATGATGGTGTTGTCAGAGCTGTAGATATTGCTAATGAGCTTGGTTTTTCTAAGCCATCAGTAAGTCGTGGTCTTGCAGCTTTAAAAGAAAAAGGCTTAATAAAAATAAGTCATTCTGGATCTATTTTGTTTACAGCAGAGGGTAAATCTTTAGCTGAAAAGATTTTTTTGCGTCATCAATATTTGACTTTATTATTGATGCATATTACTAAAGTAGATTCAGAGATTGCTGAAAAAGATGCTTGTCGTATAGAGCATGTTATTTCAGATGAAACCTTTGAAGGTATTTGTGAGTATTTAAAAAAACAAGATCTCATTTAAAGTATTAGTAAAATAGCTCCTAAAGTGGAGCTATTTTCAGTATAAAAATTAATTAGCAAACAAAAATTTTAAATTTATCAATTTATAGAATTCTACACTTCTTTTTTAATTGTAAGACAATAAGTTTAGCCAGAATAAAGCTTATATTTGGTAAGTAAGTTAGTTATTTTATTTTTATAATTAAGTTTCATATTAATGATCCCAATATTTGTTTAAATTATTGGGATCTATTTTTAGGTTAATTAATTGCTAGTAAATTTATAGATAATAGTCTTATGTAGTGGTTTTTCTTTGGTAATTAAAGGTGCTTGATGATGCTTTAGATTTGGACCATCTGGGCAAAAACCTGGTTCTAGACAAAATGCGTGTTGATTATCATAAACTACATCATTGGCATCTTTAACACAAGTTGATGAGTTTAGATAATTTGCAGTATAGAATTGACAGCACTGATAATCAGTAAATACACTTAAATTCACCTTATTATCATCAGAGCAAACTTTTGCAAAAGCTTTGTTTAAATCACCTGCAATTAAATAAGGATGATCATAACCACGAGCTTGAATCATTTGAGGATGATTTAAAAAGTCTGTACCAATAGTTTTTGCTCGTCTAAAGTCAAATGCTTGATTATCATTAAGATCTAGAATATTACCAGTAGGTACATTAAATTCATCAAGTTCAAGTATTTGTGCTGAATCTAAATATAACTTGTGATTTAAGATGCTGCTATTTGTACCATTTAAATTAAAATAGGCATGATTTGTAATAGATGCATAGGTGTCTTTATCAGTAGTTAAATGGTAACAAATACGCATAGTATTATCATTTTCAAGATTAAATTTTACTTGTAAAACTACATTACCAGGAAAACCTTGATCATTATCACTTGATTCTAATTGCAAGACACAAGAATTAGTATTTTTGTCTATAAATCTAAAACGTCTTTTATCAAATCCATCAATACCACCATGCAGACAATGAAGATCGTTTGAGCTTAGGTTATAGCATTTGCCATTTATAACAAAACGGGAATTAGCAATACGATTAGCATATCTACCAATAGTAGCATGTAAATAGCTGCTTTGATGAGCATAGTCACATAAAGTTTTAGGTTGAACTAAAAGATGACGAGTCTCATTTGTAGATGCAATTGTTAAGCTAATATCAAGCATGGTAGCACCATAGTCCATCACACATACAGATAGACCATTTTGATTGTGCATTGTATGTAAAATTGGATCTTGTAGATATGTACTCATATTAACCTCTTTATTAGAATGTAAACGTTAACATTATAACTTATAAGCTTAGATATAGAAGCTAATATTAGTCACAAATTTTACTAAAAACAAAGGTAGACTTATATTGTCTACCTTAAAATAAGTGTTACAAAATTTATAATAGTTCAGAATTATGACTAAAATTATAAATTAGGTTTAGTAAAGTTTTTTATGTTTTGCTCAAAGGCTTTAATCTTATCTTCATTTTGTAAAGTTAAAGATATGCTATCTAAACCTTCAAGTAAGCAATGACGTCTAAACTCATCAAGATCAAAGTTAAAGCTCATATCACCTACATAAACTTGCTTTTTCTCAAGATCAATTTTAATTTTACAGCCTTTATGTGCATCTATATATTTAAATATTTGATCTACTTCGTCATCTTTTAGTTTAACTGTTAATAAACCATTGCCCAATGCATTATTATTAAAAATATCAGCAAAAGATGGAGCTATAATAGCTCTAAAACCATAGTCAATTAAGGCCCATGGAGCATGCTCACGTGATGAACCATTACCAAAATTATCTCTTGCAACTAAAATAGTAGCATTAGCAAATTCTTTTTTATTTAAGTTAAATTCCATATTTAATTGAGTTTCAGCATCATCTAAATATCTTAAATCATGAAATAGATGGACACCAAAACCTTTTCTGCTAACAGCTAATAAAAATTGTTTAGGTATGATTTGATCAGTATCGATATTAGCACTATCAATAGGTACAGCAACACCTTCATGTACAGTAAATTTTTGCATAATTTTATCCTATAAAAATTCTCTTACATCACTAATTTTACCTGTGATAGCACAAGCTGCTGCACTAGCAGGGCTCATAAGGTGAGTACGTGAGCCTTTTCCCTGACGACCTACAAAGTTACGGTTTGATGTTGAAGCTACACGAGCACCAACAGGAGCCTTATCATCATTCATAGCAAGGCACATAGAACAGCCAGGTAATCTCCATTCAAAACCTGCATCAATAAAGATCTTATCAAGACCTTCTTTTTCTGCTTGTTGTTTAACCCACATTGAACCAGGTACAGCTAAAGCTACTACACCTGCTTTAACCTTGCGTCCTTTTAGAACGGAAGCTGCTATTCTAAAATCTTCAAGGCGTCCATTAGTGCATGAACCAATAAAGACATAATCAATAGTGGCATCTGTTATTTTTTGACCTGGTTTTAAATCAATATACTCAAGAGCATCTTCACATGACTTTGCTACAGTCCTATCAGCAAAATCGCTAGGAGATGGCACTATGCTGCTGATGCCAAATTCTTGACCTGGATTTGTACCCCAAGTTACTTGTGGTTCTATACTGCTTGCATCAATAGTTACAACTTTATCAAATACAGCATCATCATCTGATTTTAGAGTTTTCCAATATGCTACAGCCTTATCAAAATCTTCACCTTTTGGAGTGTACATTCTGCCTTTTAAGTATTCAAAAGTAGTTTCATCTGGTGCAATCATACCTGCTTTTGCACCGAACTCTATGGCCATATTAGACAATGTCATACGACCTTCCATTGATAGCTCTCTTACAGCCTGTCCACAAAATTCAACGCAATAGCCAGTACCACCTGCTGTAGTTAATTTACCAATAATTGCTAAGATTAAATCTTTAGCATATACACCTTTACCAAGTGAACCAGTGCACTCAATCTTCATGGTTTTAAGTTTGCCTTGTTTTAAGGTTTGAGTAGCCATGACATGCTCAACCTCTGAAGTTCCTACACCAAAGGCAAGAGCGCCAAAAGCACCATGAGTAGCAGTATGTGAGTCACCACAAACTAGAGTTGTACCAGGTAAGGTAAAACCTACTTGTGGACCTATAATATGTACAATACCTTGATTATCATCGCCTAAACCAAAGAGTTTAACGCCAAATTCTTGAGTATTTTCAATTAAAGTTTTAATCTGTTCTTTAGCTTGTGCAGAGCAAGCTTCAATAGTTGATTCTTTAGTAGAAACATCATGATCCATAGTAGCTAAAGTTAGATCAGGTCTTCTCATTTTTCTATGAGCAATTTTTAGACCTGAAAATGCTTGTGGAGATGTCACTTCATGCACTAAATGTCTGTCAATGTAAATAGTAGGTAATTCACCTGCATTTTGATATACGATATGAGATTCGTATACCTTTTCATATAATGTTTTTCCCATTTAAAGTTTTATCCTTACTATATTTTTAACAATCTAAGGCTGCACAAATTAAATCACCCATTTGAGAGGTAGATACACTAGCTTTTTGTTTTGTAACATTTAAATCACAAGTTAAATTACCCTCTGCTAGTACTTTTTCTACAGCTTTTTCAATAGCACATGCAGCTTGATCTTGTCCTAGGCTATAACGCAGCATCAGTGCTGCTGAGAGTACTTGTGCTATAGGATTTGCTATGTTTTTGCCTGCAATATCAGGAGCAGAACCACCTGCTGGTTCATATAAACCAAATTTGCTCTCATTTAAACTAGCTGATGGAAGCATACCCATAGAGCCTGTAATCATGGCACACTCATCAGATAAAATATCACCAAAGATATTTGAGCAAAGCATTACATCAAATTGAGCAGGGTCTTTAACTAACTGCATAGTAGCATTATCAACATACATATGGCTAAGTTCAACTTGTGGGTAATCTTTGCTAATCTCTGTTACTACTTCACGCCAAAGTATTGAACTAATTAATACATTTGATTTGTCAATTGAGCAGACTTTTTTATTACGCAGCATGGCAGCTTCAAAAGCTATTTTAGCAATACGTTCAATTTCATAACGGTGATAAATTTCAGTATCAAATGCTTTTTCATCTTTACCGCTGCCTTCACGACCTTTTGGTTTACCAAAGTAAATACCACCAGTTAATTCTCTTACACATAAAATATCAAAGCCTTTGTCTGAAATATCACTGCGAAGTGGAGATAAATGTGATAAACCTTTATAAATTTTAGCAGGTCTAAAATTACAAAATAGTTTAAAGTGAGCACGTAATGGCAATAAAGCACCACGCTCTGGTCTATCATTTGGTGGCAGATTATCCCATTTAGGTCCACCTACAGAACCAAATAATATGGCATCAGATTGTTCACAAGCACCTAGTGTTTCTTGAGGTAATGGTGTTCCATGTGCATCAATAGCACAACCGCCAACTAGTTTATGGGTATAGTTTAATTTAAAGTCAAACTTAGTTTGCACTTTATCTAGAACCTTAAGAGCTTCCTGCATTATTTCAGGACCTATACCATCACCAGCTAGTACCGCAATATTAAACACCTTTGACATTGTTTTCTCCTTGTTGTTCTTTTTGATTTTCAATTAATTGAGTACGATAAATAGCATTGCATGCGGATATTAAAGCTAAAGCAGAAGCTTCAATTACGTCAGTAGATAAACCTTTACCATGATATTGACGATTATTGTACATAACATCAACATCTACTTGACCTTGAGCATTCATACCAGAACCTTTAGCACCGATTGTATAATTAGTAAGCTCACAGCGTAAACCTGTTAGTTTAGTAATACAATTAAATACAGCATCAACAGGACCATTACCAGTCGATGATTCTGTTCTTGTACGCTTACCAATCTTTAATCTAACACTAGCAGTAGGGATAATGCTTTTACCACCTGAAATTACATTTAAATTATCAAGGCTAAATTGTGTTTCTTTTTCATCATCATGTGAAAAGAATAATAAAGCCTCAAGATCATAATCAAAAACTTGACCTTTCTTATCTGCTAATTTTAAAAAGCGAGCATAAATATCATCTAGGTTGTATGTGTCTTCACTATAACCTAAGTTGGTTAGACAAGTTTTTATCATATGACGACCTGATCTTGCTGTCATATGTAAATTATTTTCTTTAAATCCTACAGATTGAGGAGTAATGATCTCATAGGTTTCACGATTTTTTAATACACCATCTTGGTGAATACCTGAACTATGAGCAAAGGCATTAGAACCAACAATAGCTTTGTGTGGTGGTACAGCTTCATTACAAATACCAGCTACCATTTGTGAGGTTCTTGCAATATTTGTACTTATAATATTTGTATAAAGATCTTTAAAATAGTGCTTTCTTGTCTTAATAGCCATAACAACTTCTTCTAAAGCACAATTACCAGCACGCTCGCCTAGACCATTTATAGTACATTCAACTTGTCTTGCACCATATTGCACTGCACTTAAAGTATTTGCTGTAGCCATACCTAAATCATTATGGCAATGTACAGAAATAATTGCTTTATCTATATTAGGTACACGATTAAAGAGGTTTTGAATAATACCACCAAATTCTATAGGTAAAGTATAACCTACAGTGTCTGGTATATTAACTGTAGTAGCTCCTGCATTAATAGCAGCTTCAACCATATAGCAAAGATGATCAATAGGGGTACGGCCTGCATCTTCACATGAAAACTCTACATCATCTGTATATTGTCTTGCATACTTAACAGCATCTACAGCCATGCTGGCGATATCTTTAAAATCTTTTTTTAATTTATCTTTTGCATGTATATCAGATGTAGCAATAAAGGTATGAATACGAAAACGTTCTAAGCCTTCAAAAGCTTGAGCACAAGCATCAATATCTTTTTTTACAGCTCTTGATAGACCGCAAGGTATTGCTTTTTTTAAAGCAAGGCCTATGGCTCGTACTGATTCTAGATCACCAGGTGAGGAAATAGGGAAACCTGCCTCAATTACATCCACACCTAATTGCTCAAGACCTAAAGCAATTTGTAATTTTTGTTTTACAGATAAAGAAGCTTGCAAAGCTTGCTCACCATCACGCAAAGTTGTATCAAAAACTATAACTCTATTTTTATCAATGCTCATATTAAACCTATCTAGTAAATTGAATTAAATTTTTTCAAATTATATAAATTTTGTAAGATGGAATAATCGTAAACTTAGTAATTTTTGCAGTCAAGATATTTTTACAAAAAATAAAAATTAAATATATTATATAATTGATATATATGAATATTATTTTGCATAATAATATAGTTTTGTATTATTTTTGTGCTATATATTTTTTGCAAAATAATATAATTTTGCAAAATTTATTTTTTGCAATTTTGCTAAATTTTTCTTTATATTAATTTTTTCTTATATTAATTTTCTATAATTAAATTTTTTTTACATTGTGCTTTATATCACATAAATTTATGTATATAATGTAGCCCTATTCTTAGGAACCTGCGTGGGTCTTTGCAGGTTTGTGCCTATAGAGGTCGTCTTGTTGTGGAGTAAGCTAAATTTGCATACTTTTTGGTTCTATGACCTTGTAGGCAATAATTCTTTAATGTAAATTTAGGTATATTCATGTCACAAGAATCAATAAATAATCAAGAAGATAAAAAGCAAAAAAGTAGTGATATTCTAACCTCAGAGGGTGCCCAAGAGAGCTTATTGCTTGCTGATACTGATGGTGAGCAAGATACTAACAAAGAAGATGTTTTGTTTAGTGATCTTGGTTTAAATAAAAAAGTATTAAAAGCCATTACTGATTTAGGTTATGAAAATCCAACACCTATTCAAGTACAAGCTATACCTGTAGTTATGCAGGGTCATGATATGATAGGTCAGGCTCAAACAGGTACAGGTAAAACTGCAGCTTTTGCTTTACCTATTTTATCTAATTTTAAAAAAGGTAAATTATATGCTTTAGTTTTAGAGCCAACTCGTGAGCTTGCTATACAAAGTGCAGAATCTTTTCAAAATTTCGCCAAATATATTGATGGTTTTCATGTAGCTCCTATTTATGGTGGTGCTTCATATGATAGTCAAATTAGAACTTTACGTCATGGTGCAAGCGTTGTTGTTGCAACACCAGGCAGACTAATTGATCTTATTGAAAAAGGTAAAGTTGATTTAAGCGAAGTTGAGTACATGGTCATTGATGAAGCCGATGAAATGTTGCGTATGGGCTTTATTGATGATGTTGATTGGATTTTATCTCATACTCCTGATGATAGAAAGACAGCTTTATTCTCAGCTACTATGCCACCTGCTATCAAAAATATAGCTACAAATCATTTAAAAAATCCTGTTGAAGTAAAGATTCAATCTAAGACTACTACAGCAACAACAGTACGTCAAAGATATTGGGTAGTATCAGGTGTACACAAAGTAGATGCTATGTCACGTATGCTTGAGGTTGAGGATTATGATGCAGTAATTGTCTTTGTTAGAACTAAAACAGATGCAGAAGATGTTGCTAATAAACTCATGGCAAGAGGTTTAGCTTGTGCTGCTTTACATGGTGATATTCCACAGCGTCAAAGAGAGAAGATTATTGAGAGATTAAAAAAATCCTCTCTTGATATTATCATTGCTACAGACGTAGCAGCACGTGGTTTAGATGTAGATAGAGTTACACATGTATTTAACTACGATATTCCATATGATGCAGAAAGTTATGTTCATCGTATTGGAAGAACAGGCAGAGCTGGTAGAACAGGTGAGGCCATTTTATTTGTATCTCCTCGTGAAAGACGTGCTTTACGTCAAATAGAGCGCATTACTAGACAAAAGATAGAGCCAATGGCAATGCCAACTGTTGAGGATGTAAATAAGAGCAGACTTAACAATTTTAAAAATCAAATTCTACAAACAATACAAAGTGACGATCTTCAAATTTATGAGGATGTAATCTCAAGTATTCTTGAGGATACTTTAATTGATGTTGAAACTTTATGTGCAGCTTTAGCTAAGATGGCTCAAAAAGATGGCCAACTATTACTTTCTAAAGATGAAATCGATGTCAAGATGAAAAGTTTTGATGATGAGGGGATGCGCTCACATTCAAAAAATATTAGTGCTCAAGCAGTACCTCTTAAGAATCATCCTGAAATCAATATGGTTCGTTATAAAGTAGCAGTAGGTAGAAAAGACGGAGTAAAGCCTGGTCAAATTGTAGGTGCTATTGCTAATGAAGGTAATTTAGACAGCGAGTTTATAGGTGAGATTTGTATTTATGACTGTTTTTCAACAGTTGATTTGCCTGAGGACATGCCAGCTAAAACTCATGAAATTTTAAGTCGTGCTCGTGTATGTGGCAGAGCTTTAAATATTAAGAAATTTTTAGCAAAAGATAATAAGCATAAGAAGCATGATTACAAAGACTTTGATGGTGAAGATAATTTAAATGATAGATCAGATAGAAAAGATAAATCTCGTTCTTCTCGTCCTAAGTTTTTAAGTTTTGAGGGTAAAAAAGATAAGAGCAAAAAAGGCTTTGATAAAGATAAGAAGTCTAAAAAATCAAAAAGAAAATAGTTAAGTATATCTAATTTATAAACTACTTTTGTTTTTAACAAAAGTAGTTTACTTTTAAATAATAAAATTAAAAGTGAATTATCATTTAAATGTTAATTATTAATTTTAATAAAGAATAGTGTAGAGTTTACGTCTATATTCAGATTGTAACTTGCTTCCAGATAATGTGTTTAACATATCTAAAAAGACTTTTTTAACCTCTTGATTAGCCACGTTAACTTTTAATCTATCAAAAAGTATTTGTAAAGCTTGCTCTGTTTTTCCAGCTTCTTTTAAGGCTACTGCATAGTTGATGCATATATTGTCATCATTTTGATTAGCCTCATAGTCTTGAGCTAATTTTAAAAGCTCAGGAGAGTTTAGGGCTTTAACTGCTAAATCATAAGCTGAAAGTAGATCTTGATATTCTTGAGAATCTCGCTCTTCCCTGCCTGCAGTATCAAGTAAGTTTTTGGCTTCATCTAATTTTTTACATTTAATTAAAACTCTAGTATAGATATGCTTATAGGTTAAGTTACTATTGTCTGTATTAAAAGCAGCGCTTATAAGTTCTAAAGCTTTATCAAAATTATTATTAGCTTCAAATTCAAGTGCTTGACGAGCATTAAGCTCAGCTTCACTTGGCATATATTTTTGCATTAATTCATTTAATTTTACAACAATATCATTACCTTGCAGAGAATCTACTGGTTGTCCATCTTTAAAGATAATTAAAGCAGGTACACCACGTAAACCTATTTGCATAGCAATAGCTTGAGCAACATCTGTAGCAACATCTGCAAGTACTAAGCTTATATAAGCATTATCATCACTAATTGCTGTTTGTAATGCATTTTTACTAGCAGCACAAGCTTGATCTTCCATGTAAAAATACAAAAATACTGCTTTGTTATAGGATTCTTTAATAACTACTTGTTCAACATTTTCCATTGTAAGTTGCATATTTACTCCTTAAAACGATTTAAATCTCTCATAGCACGAATTAAAGTTTCAAGCTTTGGTATGGCTCTATAACTTCCTTGAGTATTTTCTACAATAAAACCACCATCATTAGTGTAAATAGTAGCAAAAGATTTATTAGCAATAATGAGGTCATTACCATCTATAATTAACATTTGCTTTTCATCAAAGTTTGCATTTTTAAGATCATTGCCTACACTAAAATCAGTACTTTTATTAATTACTCCTAAAGCATTAAAAGCAATAGTTGGGCTTAAATCAAAGCTACTGGCTAAAGCATTATTACTGCTTGCTATAGCATTTGCAAAAGGCCATTTAATTAATAAGACTCCTTGCTGCAAATTACGCTTAAATTTAAGTTTATTATCATCATATTTATTGTTGCCACTGATAGATGAGATAATAATTAATGTATTGTCATAGCAATCAATAGCTTTTAATTGCAAAATGATATCTAAAATTTTATTTTCAAGGTTAGTTAGTTTATTTTGATAATCATTATTATTTTTTACACTGTTTAAATCAGATAAGATAGCATAGAAAGCAAATTTTCTAGAGCTATCAAAATTTTGTAAATCAAGTTTTAGCTTATCTAGGCTTTGAATGTCATTAGTACTAGTATTAATTTGTACAAAACTTGGACTATTACTTAATTTTTGCTCAAAATCATATTTATCTTTAACTAAAAAGAGTTTTTTCCCATATTCAAGTTTTTGCATAGCTTCAACTACAATAGGAGTAATATTTTCTTGTAATATAGTTTTTCTATATAAGATAGGAAGTCCATAACCACTTGCAAACAAATTGTCTAAGCTACTAGTATATGGCATATAAAAGCTTTCAAAATTTTGCATCATAGCAGAAATTTTGGTTAATTGTGGTTTAGGTTCTAGTAAATCTTGGTAAGAAATATTTTCAAGCATAATGTGTAAGACATTAAAGCTTGTAATATTTTGATTTAACTTCAAGCTATTTAAAGGATATTTAACTTTTTGTACATCATCATTTAAAGTTTTATTTTGAGCAATAAATCCATGGCTTCTTAAAAAAGAGCGAGCCGTCATAGGATAATGTATTGGATAAGTAGAGCGTAGTGCTGTAATTTCATCATAGTTATCAGCATCTGCCCAGATATGTATAAGGTGGGAGGTGATAAAAGATGAGGTGATAAGGATAGCACTAATAAAAGCATATTTTTTTATTTTGAATCGATATAGACTCTTTGTAGCTAATTTAGCAAAGAAAATTACTAAAGCTATTATTATTGGTAGAGCTATGAATAAAAAGTTATAATTTAAACCTGTATCAAAATCTAAATCACTAATTACAATATTAAGTACACCTAAGCTTAAATGAGCTTTAACATAAAGATATAATTTGGCATCTATTAGCAAAAGCATATGATAGATACACATTATTATGACACTAATAATGCGATAGTATCTAAAATTACCTATAAAAGCTAAAGGAAAAAGTACAATTAAAAAAACAATAAAGGTCAAAAAGGACATATGACCAATATTGGTTAAAATTAAATAGATAAAAGAGATAAAACTATCATTATTTAAAGCAGAAAAGGTATAGGCAGTACCAATAAATATACTTAAAGCACAATTAAAAAGTAAGAAGTAATGCCCAAAGCTAATGGAGCGAGATACCATCTCAGCATAAGAATAGATTTTTGGAAAATTATTATCTTGCATAGTAAAAATTAATTAACTGTTAGCTATTAGCTGGAAATAATAACATATTTTGGCATAATAATTCTTATTTTATTCTGTCAACTCAAGCAACACCGTTATTTATTTTGAATATAATTATCAAAGTATCAGTAAAAAACTAGTTTTCTAGCTTAAATAGAGGCTAACAACTTAATTAAAACTGAGTTTAAAGCAGTATTGGTTTTTTCAGCATTAAAATTCTTTAACACTATTTTAAAATAATTTGTTTATTTTTTTATTTTGCACTCAAGATACAATTTAGCTTTAATTATTATGTTAGGAAAGAAAGTTAAGTAAAAATCTTTAAGTTAAACTAAATATCAAGACAAATATTAAATTTAAGTTAATTATTTTTAATTATAAATATAAGTAATAGTTTGCTACTTAAATTAAGTCTTAAATTATTTAGATCTTTATACTTATGCCATTAAATTTAATTACGGATTAATAGTGGATAAACTATGAAAATTTTAGAACAAACATTGCCTATTATTGTAAATAATTATGCTAAACGTTTTGGTATTGAAGTATATATGCATGGTACTCAAGCTTATACTGATGGTAAGGTTATACATGTTCCAAGACTTAAATTAGATGATCCTAATATTACGAAAATAACCTATGCTTATTTAGCTCATGAGTCTGCTCATGTACGTTTTACTGATTTTAAATATGTAAAATTAGCAGCACAAGATAATTTACTTGCATGTATATACAATATCTTAGAAGATAGTTTTATTGAAAAAAAGATTAATAAAGAGTATGTAGGTGTATTTGAAAATTTAGAGTTTTTACGTAATTTTAGCACTAGAAATTTTAATAAATATTTGCAAGATTATAAACTAAAGGATTTAAGCTCATTGCTATTTAATTATATGATCTTGTATTTAGCAGTTAAAGTACAAGGCTATAGCTTAACTCTTAGAGTAAAATGTGCATATTTAATTAAATTAATGCGTAAATATATAGATAGAAAATTTTTAAATACATTAAATTTACACTTAAATTTAGTTAAAAATTGTAAAAAAAGTAAAGATTGTTATGAATTGGCACAAAATATATATAAACTACTTACAGAGCAAAACATCTTTAATGAAGATACAGTTAAACAAGATCTATATGCTTATCAACACATAAAAACGAAAACTTTAACACAATGTATTTGTCAAGAGTGTGACAAGTTAGAAATAAATGTAAATGCTAAAGAGCTTATTGATGTAAGTAAGGTTTTAGGGGATCAAGCTTTAACTAGTTTTCAAAATTTAATTGAAAGCTATAGTGATAATGAATCAAATTCACGCGATGATTTTGGATTTTTAAAGGTAAGTACTTGTAAAGCAGGCAGTAAGCAGTTTATTTATGAGGTATTAGGTTTATATCCACGTTTAAGACGTGTGCTTAGGCAAAGAGCTATTGCTTATGTGGAGAGTATGAATAATAGTAGCTATAGTGGCTGCTACTTAAATATGAACAAAGCTATTTTATATAAACATGGTGAGACCAATATTTTTAAGCAGAAACAACAATTATTAGATTTTAATACTTTAATTTATTTGTTAGTTGATGTTTCAGGCTCAATGTTAAGCCTTGATGATGGTAAGCACAGTAGAGCTACAATTGCCTGTCAAAGTGCTTTATCTTTAGCTTTAGCCTTAGAAAATATTGAGGGCATTAAAAATATTTGCTCGTTTTTTCCAGGTTTTTCAAGTGAGAGCGAAATAGCTTTAGATTATAATGAAAAAGCTAGTAAAAAAGCCGCTTACTTTGATCAAAGTCCACGTGGTTCCACTCCAATTGCTCAAGCTTTATGGCATGCTTTATACAGAGCAAATATCTTAGATTGTCAGCGTAATATATTTATTATTTTTACTGATGGTATGCCAGATAGTTTAAAACAATTACAACATGTATCTGATTTGATAGATAAACTTGGTATTGAGCTTTATGTTTTTGGTATTAGATTTTTATCAGTAGCTAATATTTTTAAAAATAGTATAGTTATCAATGATATTAATGAATTACCTTTGGCTTTATCTAAACTTTTAAATAAAATTTTTACTTTATAGTCACAAAGTTGAAACTATTGCAAAATAGTATGTGCAGTATTAAAAAGATTGAGGCAAATGTCACAAACTGATACAATCTAACTACTATTATGAGGTATAGTTTGTGTTAAAAGAAGATTTTAATTTTGATTTACCAAAAGAGCTTATAGCTTTATATCCATCTAATGAACGCAGTCAATGTCGCATGTTAGTATTAGATGGTAATAGTGGTGCTACACAAGACACTACTTTTATTCATTTAAAAGATTATTTACAAGCAGGAGATCTTTTAGTTTTCAATGATACAAAAGTTATTGCTGCTCGTCTTTATGGTAGCAAGCAAAGTGGTGGTAAAGTTGAACTGCTAATTGAACGAGTGTTATCAAAGAATCAAGCTTTGGCTCATATTAAAGCAAGCAAAGCCCCTAAGGCTGATACCCTTTTATTTATTGATGGTGGTTATACTTTAAAGGTTCTAGGTCGAGAAGAAGCTCTGTTTTTAGTGGAGCTTAAAGATGATATATCTTTTTTTGATATGCTAGATAATGTGGGGCATATACCTTTACCACCTTATATTGATAGAGAAGATGAGCCTCTTGATAAAGATAGATATCAAACAGTTTATTCAAAAAATTTAGGTGCGGTAGCTGCACCTACAGCAGGTTTACATTTTGATAAAGAGCAGTTGCAATCTTTACAACAACAAGGTATTCAATGCGCATTTGTTACCTTACACGTTGGAGCTGGTACTTTTCAGCCTGTTAGAAGCTCAGATATTACTCAGCATCATATGCACAAAGAATATGTGCAATTGTCACAGCAAGTTGCTGATTTAGTTATAGCAACAAGAAAAAGAGGTAATAAGGTAGTAGCTGTTGGTACTACAGCTGTAAGATCACTTGAATCTGCAGCTAAATATGCTAAAGAACATAAACTTGGTGATATTTGTGAGTTCTATGCAGATACTTCTATTTTTATATACCCAGGTTATAAATATGAGGTTGTAGATGCTTTAATTACAAATTTTCATCTACCAGAATCTACTTTAATCATGTTAGTTAGTGCTTTTGCTGGTTATAAAAATACTATGCAGGCATATAAGCATGCTATAGATGCTGGTTATAAATTCTTTAGTTATGGTGATTGCATGTTTATTAATAAAAGGACAGTAGCAACATTAGATTTACCTCCTAGTGCAAAGCTTGAGGAAAACAATTAAATGAAATTACAATTTAGTATTGAAACTACAGATAATAAAGCAAGATTAGGTTCTATTAAGTTTGATCGTGGAGAGGTTAGAACTCCAGCTTTTATGCCTGTAGGCACTTTAGGTACAGTTAAAGGTTTAAGACCTGAGCAAGTTGAAGAATTAGGGGCTGATATTTTACTTGGCAATACTTTCCATCTATGGTTAAGACCTGGTACTGAGGTGATTAAGGCTCATGGTGATCTGCATGATTTTATGGGCTGGAGTAAGCCAATTTTA
The DNA here is from genome assembly GCA_944389785.1 of uncultured Anaerobiospirillum sp. Classification (GTDB taxonomy): domain Bacteria; phylum Pseudomonadota; class Gammaproteobacteria; order Enterobacterales; family Succinivibrionaceae; genus CALXNP01. Next base: position 28,436 of record CALXNP010000004.1, on the reverse strand, counting down.
ACTGATTCAGGTGGTTTTCAGGTATTTTCTTTATCAACTTTACGCAAAGTTACAGAAGAGGGTGTTAAATTTTCGCACCCAATTAATGGTTCTAAATTATTTTTATCACCTGAGATTTCCATGCAGGTTCAATTTGAGCTAGGCTCCGATATTGTAATGCAATTTGATGAATGCATCGGTTTGCCAGCTCCTTATAAGCGCATGGAAGAAGCTATGGAATTGTCCTTACGATGGGCTCAAAGATGTAAAAAAGAGTTTGAAAGACTTGGTAATAGTAATTCTTTATTTGGCATCATTCAAGGCGGTTCTGATGAGTCTTTGCGTGAGCGCTCACTTAAAGGTTTGACTGATATTGGTTTTGATGGTTATGCTATTGGAGGCTTAGCTGTTGGTGAGCCAAAAGAAGTTATGTATCATTCTCTTGCCCATATTACTCCACTTATGCCTGTAGATAAACCTCGTTATTTAATGGGTGTAGGTAGACCTGAGGATATTTTAGAAGGTGTAATGAACGGTGTAGATATGTTTGATTGTGTTATGCCATCACGCAATGCACGAAATGGTCATTTATTTACATCACAAGGTGTGGTTAAAATTAGAAATGCTAAATATGCTAAAGATACAAGTCCGCTTGATCCTAATTGCAATTGTTACACTTGTCGTAATTTTACTAAGGCATATTTACATCATTTAGATAAATGTAAAGAAATTTTAGGTGCACATCTTAATACTATTCACAATCTTTGGTATTATGAGCACTTTATGGCTGATGTTCGCCTTGCTATCAAGGAGCATAGACTACTTGATTTTTACCAAAAATACACAAAACTAATTAATAAATAATTATTTTTGTGGCAATATATACAATTATTTATTTTAACTAATAGGAAACAAAAATGGGAATTATTTCAAATGCATATGCTGAAGCAGCAGCTGCTGCTCCAACACCTCAAGGTGATTTTAGTATGATTATAGTACTAACTGTCTGTATGATAGCTGTGTACTTTTTTGTAATGCGCCCAAATTCAAAAAAGCGTAAAGAAATGCAAAAACTCTTAGATGGTTTAGGTGTTGGAGATGAAGTATTAACTAATGGTGGTTTTGCAGGACGTATTAGTAAGTTACCTGATAACAAAGAATATGTACTTGTAGATGTTGGTAATGGTGTAGTTTTACAAATGAAGCGCAACTACATTGTAGCAGTATTACCAAAAGGAACCTTAGTTTCAACTAGTATTGAGAGTAAGTAATAGTTTAAAAATATGCCCGTAGTTATAACTGCGGGTCTTTTATTGAGATTAGAGCTTGTGATTAATAGATTTCCTTGGTGGAAGAACCTACTTATATTTATAGTATTGTTAATAGGTTTATTCTACGCTATTCCAAATTTATACGGTGAAGATCCTGCATTGCAGGTTTCAGGTACTAGAGGCACGCAGTTAACCGAGCAAACTGTGGCAAATATTAAAAATACTTTAGATAGTAAAAATATCAAAGGTGATTATGAATTTCAAAATGATCAGCTTTTAGTACGTTTTAAATCTACACAAGAGCAAATTTTAGCTAAAGATATAGTCTCATCAATGCTTGGTGATAATTATATTACTGCTTTAAATTTAGCTTCTGCAACTCCTGCTTGGATGAGAGCTTTAGGCATGCAGCCTTTAAAACTAGGTCTTGATTTACGTGGTGGTGTTCACTTTTTGATGGAAGTGGACATGGAAGAAGCCATGAAGAAGATCAAAGATCAAATGGTTAGTGATTTTAGAACTCAATTGCGCGAAGCTAATATTCGTCTGTCAGGTGCAAGAATAGAAGGTGATAGCGTAGTTATTAGTTTCAGAGATGAAGCTTCACAGCAACAAGCTTTAGATTTATTAACTAAAAATAATCGTGAGTTTGTTATGAATGCTTATGATAAAGATGGACGTTACTTTATTAAAGCAGACATTACTCAAGAGCGTTTATCTGCTATTAGAACCTCCGCTGTTGATCAAAATATTAATATTTTAAGAAATCGTGTTAATGAATTAGGTGTAGCAGAGCCTTTAGTACAAAGACAAGGTGCTGATAGAGTAGTAGTTGAGCTTCCTGGTATTCAAGATACAGCTCGTGCCAAAGAAATTTTAGGTGCAACTGCAACTTTAGAATTTAGATTAGTAAATAGTGATGCTAATTTAAGTGCAGCTTTATCTGGTAGTGTACCTGCAGGTTCTGAGATTTTATATGATAAAAATAATTATCCTGTAGTAGTTGAGAAAAAAGTTGTACTAACAGGTGATCATATTGTTGATGCTCAAAGTTCAACTGATGAGAATGGTCGTCCTCAAGTAAATATAAGTTTAGACTCAATGGGTGGCAGTATTATGTCTGACTTTACCAAAGATAATGTAGGTAAAGCTATGGCTACTAATTTTATTGAGTATAATGTTATAGCTAATGATGATCCAAATGCTCCAAAAATTGGTGATAAAGATTATAAGCCAAAATTTGAGCGTGTTGAGCAAATTATCAATGTAGCAACAATTCAAACTCGCTTAGGATCTAATTTTAGAATCACTGGTATTGATTCTGTTAAAGAAGCACATAATTTAGCTTTATTATTAAGAGCAGGTGCTCTTATTGCTCCTATTCAAATTGTTGAAGAGCGTACCATAGGTCCAAGCTTAGGTCAGCAAAATATTGATAATGGTATGAGAGCTATGGTTTATGGCTTTATTTTCTTAGCTGTATTTATGCTTTTATATTACAAAGCTTTTGGTTTAATTGCTAATTTAGCTTTATTATTTAATTTAATTTTAATTGTAGGTATCATGTCTATGATACCAGGTGCTACTATGACTTTGCCTGGTATGGCAGGTATTGTGCTGACATTAGGTATGGCCATTGATGCTAATGTGCTTATCTATGAGCGTATACGTGAAGAGCTGCGCAATGGTCGTACACCACAACAAGCTATTGCTTTAGGTTATGAAAAAGCTTTTGCTACTATTGCAGACTCTAATATTACTACATTTATTACAGCATTAATTTTATTCTTAGTAGGTACTGGTGCTGTAAAAGGATTTGCTTTAGTGCTTATGGTGGGTGTTGCAAGCTCTATGTTTACAGCTGTAACTGCTTGTCGTGCGGTGGTAAATTTAATTTGGGGCAATCGTCCTAAACTTAAAAAACTATCAATATAGGATGTATTTATTATGATGCAATTTATCAAAGAAGGTACTGTGATTCCTTTTATGAAAATAAAAGGCATTGTAGAAATACTATGCATAGTTTTAGTAATTGTCTCAATTGTTTGCATGGTAATTAAAGGCCTAAATTGGGGACTTGATTTTACTGGCGGTATTGTTGTTGAAGTACAATACTCAAATGCTGTAGATCTTGATGTTGTACGTGAGGCCTATGCACAAAAAGGTGTAGTAGGTGTTACACAGCATTATGGTAGTCCACGTGATGTTGTTGTACGTGTTGCACCAAAAGATGGTCTTGATCAACAAAGTGTCACCAACTTAATTATGCAGGCAGCTCAAGGCCTTGATGCTAAAGCTAGCTTAACTCGTTCTGAATACGTAGGTCCTGCTGTAGGTGAAGAGTTAGTACAAAGTGGTGTATTAGCTATTGTAGTATCATTAGTTGCTATTTTAGCTTACATTGCTTTTAGATTTGAGTGGCGTATGGCAACAGGAGCTGTAATTTCACTTGCTTATGATGTTATTATTGTTATGGGCTCATTTTCTTTCTTACAGATTGAATATGACCTTACAGTTTTAGCTGCTGTACTTACAGTGGTAGGTTACTCACTTAATGATAAGATTGTAGTATTTGATAGAGTTCGAGAAAATGCTACTAAACTTGCACGTGATTTAACCATGGATGAGCTTTTTGATATTTCATTAACTCAAACATTATCAAGAACTATTATTACCTCTGGTACAACTTTAATGACAGTTTTGAGCTTGTTGATATTTGGTGGTGAATTGATTTATGGTTTCTCTTTAGCTTTGACAATAGGTATTGTCTTTGGTACTTTCTCTTCTATATATGTAGCAAGTACTTGGGCTTTATTGTTAAAGATAGAGCGCCGTAATTTAATTCCAATGAAGATTGAGAAAAAAGAAACAGATGGTATGGAAAGCATGGATTAAACCCCATAGTTTTAGAACAATTAAGTTATGTGCTAAGCCCTTAATAGGGCTTAGCCTAGTGGCTTTATTTACACAGGGTTGCTCTCAAACTAATAATTTTGAGACTAATGCTCCTTTTAGTATTGCAAAAGATAAAATCATTCTAGTTGAAGATGATAAGGCTTTTTTTGATAGAGCCCAAAGATTAATCATTCAACTATCCTCAGTTCTTGACAATGCTAATTTAAGCAATCAGTATCGTGCTCAAATCTTTTATGAATTAGGTGTGCTTTATGACAGTATTGGTCTTGAGCTTACTGCTGCTAATATGTTTTTAAATGCTAATGTATATAATAAAAGATTTGCCAAACCATATGGTTTTAACGCTATTTATCAAGTTAAAAATAAAAATTATCAAGATGCTATGGAGCTTTTTGATGTAGCTTTAGAGCTTGATAGTAGTGATACTTATGTTCATTTTTCTCGAGCTATTGTATTGTATTACGCTAAGCGCTATCAAATGTCTTTGTTTGATATAGAAAAATTCTATGTAGCAGATGTAAATGATCCTTATCGTATCTTATGGTATTACTTTATTGAAGAACAATTTTTGTCAAAGGAAATTGCTTTAGAGAATTTAGCTAAGCGTTATAGTAATGCTGTTAACAAAAAAGATCATGCTTTTGCTTTTATGTTAGTTGAATTATTTTTAGGCAGTAAAAGTGAAGCAGATATTTTTAATGTGTTAAAAACAGTTCCGACTAATTCTCAAGTTAGAAATGAAATGTTATGTGAAGCTTATTTTTACTTAGGTAAATATAAGCAAGAACAAGGTGATTTAACAAGCGCTTTTGATTATTTTAGATTATGTACTAGCACTAGAGTATATGGCTTTTTAGAGTATAGATATGCTTTTTTTGAGCTAGAGGCCTTAAGGAGCAATGCTTAATGACAGATAAAGAGCTTGAAGCAATTAAGCAAGATTTATTAGCAGAAGATGATGCCTTATTGACGGCTACTTTTTTTAAAGCTTTATCAGATCCTACACGTATTAGTATTATTAATGCTTTACAACTACAAAAATGGTTATGTGTAACTGATATTGCTCAAATTTTAGGTATGAGTAAAGCTGCAGTGTCCCATCATTTGTGTAATATGCGCTTAAATAAAATCGTTAGAGTTAAGCGTGAGGGGCAAAGAGTATATTATGCTCTTTGCGATGATCATGTGGAGCATGTTATTGCTCTTGCTATTGAACATATTAAAGAATAAGTATGTCACATTTACCTATTTATTTAGATTATGCTGCAGCTACTCCTATTGATGAAGCTGTACTTGAGCTTATGCTTAAAATTTTAAGACAAGATGGTCTTTTTGGTAATCCATCTGCTAAAGATCATATTTATGGTTGGCAAGCTGCTGAAGTTGTTGAAGAAGCAAGAGAAAAAATTGCTAAAGTAGTAGGCTGCAGTCCTCTTGCTTTAACTTATACCTCAGGTGCTAGTGAGAGTAATAATTTGGCTATTTTAGGCTTGGCTCGTTCAAAAAATATTATAAATTCAAATAAAAGGCATATTATCAGTTCTCAAATAGAGCATAAATCTGTATTGTCAGCACTTGAATATTTGCAGGAACAAGGTTTTAAGGTAACCTTATTAAAACCAACTTCACAAGGTGAAATTACTGCACAAATGGTAGCAGAAGCAATTGATGACCAAACTTTTTTAGTTAGTATTTGTCATGCTAATAGTGTAGTTGGTACTGTAAATGATATTTTTGCCATAGCAGATGTATGTAGAGCTAATGATGTGTATTTTCACACAGATTGTGCTCAAAGTGCAGGTTGGTTTGATTTAAATTTAGATAAAAGCAATATAAGTTTAGCTAGTTTAACCCCTGAGAAAATTTATGGCCCTAAAGGAGTTGGAGCTTTATATATTAAAAAAGAGTTAAATTTAGCATTAACTCCTTTAATTTTTGGTGGAGGTCAAGAACGTAATTTACGTGGTGGTACTGTAGCTACTCATCAAGTTGCAGCTATGGGTGAGGCTTTTTATCAAATGGAGCAAAAAGCTAGTGCTGATAAAGAGCGTCTTTATAATTATAGGAAACAAATTATTCAAGCTTTAAGTGAACTTGACTTTGTAAAAATTAATGGTAAGCAGGATAGCTGTTTACCAACAATTGTATCAGTATCTTTTAAAGATATAGATCCACTCATGCTTTTACCATCATTACATGAGTTAGCTTTATCTACAGGTTCTGCTTGTTCTTCCTCTAATTTACAGCCATCATATGTTTTAAAAGCTATAGGCTTAAGTGATAAAGAAGCAAGAGCTTCAATTAGAATTTCTATAGGACGTTTTACTACACAAGAACAAATAACTAAGGCTATAGAACATATAAAATCTACAGTTATTAAGCTACATCAAGCTTGCGATATGTGGCAAGTTAAGGAGTAAAAATGATAAGCTTAACTAAATTTAATGATAAATGTACAGATTATGTTAAGGTATATTTAAAAAAAGAGCATAAGGCTTCTGGATTTAAAGATAAAACTAATTTAATGCCATATGAGAATGGTTTTGTACAGATTATAGATCCTAAAGTCTTTAAAGCTTATGCACAAGCTGGTAGAAAAGCTTCTTCTTTAGGTATTAGCAAACTTGCTTTAATTTGTGATAAAAAATTAAAAACTAGTACAGATGATATTATTGCCTATATCAATGGATTATTTAATTTAAAAGAGAAATTAGATATTGCTCTAGAGTTGGATAATATAGGTCTTGATAAAAAAGATTTGGAAAAAATAAGCACAGTAGTTAATTTACATGCTGAATATAGAATGTTAGCAAATAGCAGTGCTAAAGAAGCAAGTCCTCTTAAACTTGCACATATTATTTGTGAGAATTTAACAAAAGCTGCAAAAAATAATAAATTTGGTAAGCTTGAGTGTAAACTTATTTCACGCAAAGATAAAGATTTTGAGCAATTTGCTGGTATGAGTGCTGTAGGTTTAGCAAGTGATAATGATCCTGTAATGCTAATTTGTGATTTTATTCCTAATGGAAAACAATATGGTGAAGATATAGAACTTGCTTTAATTGGTAAAGGCATTACTTTTGATACCGGTGGTTATGATTTAAAACCATCTAATTATATGGCTACAATGCGTACAGACAAATCAGGTGCTGTATATTTAGCTGGAGCATTAAATCTTGCTATTTTATCTGGTCTAAAAACTTATGTAAGATTGTATTTATGCTTATGTGAGAATATGGTAGGCTCACGTGGTATGTTGCCTGGTGATATTATCACTTATAGCAATAAGCTAACTGTTGAAGTTACTAATACTGATGCTGAGGGACGTTTAGTCTTAGCTGATGCTTTAATACATGCCAGCAATAGTAATGTTAAGCGTATTTTAGATGCTGCAACTTTAACAGGTGCTGCTAAGTATGCTCTAGGGCGTAACATGATTGCTGCTTTTAATAATCAAAATCAATTAGATAGTAATTTAATTAAGGCTTTTGAAAGTAAGCAAGAAGATTTCTGGTTAATGCCTTATAGAGATTACCATAAGCAAATGTTAAGTTCACAAAGAGCAGATATACAAAATGCTCCAAGTGGAGATGGCATTCCTGGTGCTAGTACTGCCTTTGCTTTTTTAGATAGATTTGTAACCAAAGGAATTGATTTTACTCATCTTGATTTAGCAAGTGCTTATAGTGTTAGTGCTAATAATTTCTTTGCACAAGGCTCTACAGGTGAAGGTATTTTATCTATAGCAGCTTATCTTTTAAGTTTAACTAAAAAGCAAAAAAATAAAAAAGATAAAGATGAATAAAAATTTAGCTGTATTATAGATATAATATAAACACAACTTTAGGAGGTGATGATGAAATTAAAAGCCTTAGCTTTAGTTTTTACTACTTGTTTTTTATTTAATAGTGCTCAAGCTCAAGACTCTATTAGAATTTTAGATTTTGTTAATTTAGGTACTACTGATAAGCTTACTTTAGAGCAAAAATTTAAAGAAAGAGGTTGTCAGATAAGTGTTGAAAATAATCTTATCAATGTACAAACACCTTGCTTTAATTTGCCTCAAGAGAAGTTGATTACTCTAGCTTTAGATGATCTTAATAAAGTAGATAGTGTAGTGCTTACCTATGGTAAATCAGAAACTAGCTTTGAGTTATATAAAAATGCACTGACAGATAGACACGGTGTAGCTAGGATTATTGAAAACCCATATTTAGGTAATAAAGTTGCTATATGGGATAATGAGCTAATACATATTGAATTAAATGAGCCACATCTATCTTTTGATGGTGAAATTGTATACATAACTCAAGACTCATACAAAAAATATGTAAAAGAGCAAGAGCAATTACAAAAAGCTCAAGAAAATATTAAAAGCTTGTTATAAGTTCAAAACTAATAGGTGTACATACACCTATTGGTTTTGATAAAGGACATATGTTAAGTTATTAAAGTAAAGCACATAAGAGGTTTTTAATATGTATAAGGATAAACTTGAGCATATTGTCGTATTAACAGGTGCAGGTATCAGTGCTCCTAGTGGTATACCTGTATTTAGAGGTGATAGTGGGCTTTGGAATAATTGTAAAATAGATGATGTTGCAACTTATAACGGTTTTTTACGTAATAAGCAATATGTTCATGATTTTTATAATAAAATGCGTCATGAGGTTAAATCTAAACAAGCAAATGCAGCTCACATTGCTTTGACTAATTTGCAGCAAGCTTGTAAAGCGCAGAATGTTGCTTATACTTTAATTACACAAAACATTGATGATTTACATGAAAAAGCTTTAAGTACAGATGTTATACATATGCATGGCAGCTTAAATAGTATTTTGTGTGAGCATTGCAATTCACGTTATGCCTTTAATGGTGACAGTAATATACATAGTACTTGTAAAATATGTAAACATCAAAGCTTACGTCCTGATATTGTTTGGTTTGGTGAAGTTCCTTATTACATGGACGAAATAGTAGCTAATTTAGAGCAATGTGATCTATTTTTGTCAATTGGAACATCTGGTGCTGTTTATCCTGCAGCTTCCTTTTGCAATTTAGCTAAACAAGTGTCAGCCTACTGTATTGAATTTAATCTAGAAGAAACCTTGGTAGCTAATAATTTTGATCTAGGTTTTTATCAAGATGCAGCTGTAAGTTTGCCTAATTTTGTAACTAAATTAATTGAAGCTAATTTTAATTTAGCTAAAGCTTTAACTTAATTTATTTGTGTAAAATAAAGCTTATAATCGTAATCTTTTATTATATAACTATGTTATAGAGCTATTAACTGTTATAATTACCTGTTAGTTAATTTAAGTAGAAGAATAGGTATATAACAGTTTAAAGTTTATGAGTGATAAATTAGTTAATTTAATGGATTTAAGTCCGAGTGAGCTTAAAGATTTTGCTGTATCTATTGGTGAAAAGCCTTTTCGTGCTCAGCAATTTTTAAAGTGGATATATCAATACGGTGTTGATGATTTTGATAAGATGACTAATTTACGTAAGGATTTACGTGAAAAGTTAAAAACTATAGCTACTATTGAAGCACCAAAAATTGTTAGTGAGCAAAAATCTGTTGATGGCACTATTAAATGGGCAATGGATATTGGTAATGGTCAATTAGTTGAAACTGTTTTTATTCCTGAAGAAAGTAGAAATACATTGTGTATCTCTACACAAGTAGGCTGTCCTGTTAAATGTTCTTTTTGCCGTACAGGAGCATCTGGCTTTAATCGTAATTTAAGCGTAAGTGAAATTATAGGTCAGGTTTATCGTGCCGCTACTGTTGTGGGTTTTAGTGAGAATAATAGTCAAAAACCAATTTCTAATATTGTGATGATGGGTATGGGAGAACCTTTATTAAATGTAACTGCAGTAATAAAGGTAGTAGAAATTTTATTATCTGATTATGCTTTTGCATTATCAAAGCGTAGAGTCACTATTTCTACATCAGGTATTAGTCCTATTTTAAATAAGATAGCAGGGCAAGTTGATGTAGCTTTAGCTTTATCATTACATGCACCTAATGATAAATTACGTGATGTGTTAGTACCTATTAATCAAAAATACAATATAGCTTCTGTACTTGATGCTGTACGTAATTACATTAGTAAATCTAATGCAAATTGTGGTCGTGTGACTATTGAATATGTGTTACTAGATCATGTAAATGATAGCACTGATGATGCTCAGGAGCTTGCTGCTTTACTAAAAGATTTACCATGTAAGATTAATTTAATTCCTTTTAACCCTCATGGTGAATCTGACTATAAAAGACCATCAAACTCAAGAATTGACAGATTTTATAAAGTGTTGTTTGATAAGGGTTTTACTGTTATTACTCGTACAACACGTGGTGATGATATTGCAGCAGCCTGTGGACAACTTGCAGGTCAAGTGAAAAATAAACTAAATAATGAAATCATAAGGATTAGACAGGTTTAGTATGGTAAATAATAATGATAAATCAGAGCAGGAGTTAGATTTAATCAATAGCCTCAAATATCATGCTGATCATCCTGATTTTACTCAAGAAAATAAAGAGCAAAGATCAGCTTTATATGAAAAATTGGCTATAGAAAAACAAGAGCACCTGCAGGAAGAAAATCTTGATTCAACTTTAGATCAAGGTATTAGTCTAGTAGGACAGCAAAACACTAAAGATGATTTTGATGATACTAATGTTGAAAACACTCCTGGTGCTATTTTAAAACATGCGCGTTTAAAATTAGGTTTATCCATACATGATGTAGCTACACAATTATGTCTTAGAATCAATACCATAGCTGATATTGAGAATGAAAGATTAAATCAGCCTACATCTGTTACATTTGCTCGTGGCAATATTACTCGTTATGCTCGTTTAGTACGAGTACCTGAAGAAGTAGTCCAAAAACTATATGATGAAAATGTAGAACGCACTAAAGCTAAAACTATTAGTTTTGAGCAGACAAGACGCCGTACTAATCATTCTAAATATTTAGCTTTATTGGCTTTAGTTATTGTTTTAGTAGGTGTAGTGTTATATATCAATGATGGTACTGTTTCTGAGGAGTATATCAAAGGCGAGCAAGAAGTTGGATCTTTAGATATGGCAGCTAATGAAACTGATATGAATAATGTAACTAATGATACAACAGCTATGAGTACAGTTACAAATACAACAGCTGCAAATACCTCAAATATAAATACTCAAAATACTAGTACTGTAGATAGAAATACACAATTAGCAACAGAGCAAGCTCGTGCTTTAGGTACTAATGAGATACAAACCTTAACTAATTTAGGTAAGGGACCTCAGGATATGTCTGCAGTTTTAGATCAAAAAAGTAATTATATTGTAGATAAGCAAACTAAAGCTCAAGATACAAATACCAATACTCAAATCAAAGTATCTGCAGCAACTAATAATAAAAATATTGATACTTCAAAACAAAATAATCAAAATTCTACAGTTGCTAATAATAACAATGATAAAAAAACTGCAGAAACAGTTGAATTAGCAGACAATTTGCGTGATTTATCTGATAGGGTTAAAATTCAATATCGTCAAGGTCTTGCTTCTTTAAACGAAGTAATAGTAAGTATTAATGGTACTGTGGCAGTAAAAATTATAGACAGTAGAAATAAAATAATTAAGCAAGGTGTCTTTAAAGATGGTGATGGCTTTAAAGTTCAAGGTATTCCACCAATACGCATAGAAACATCAGATAGCAGTTTGATGTCCATTTCTTATAGAGGTGGTAGTGTGGTAGTGCCAAAACAAAAACAAGTCAGCTTCATTTTACCAATAAACTAAGGAATATAGTATGGAATGGTCAGGTCCAAAAATTGTACGCAGAAAATCACGTCAAATAAAGGTGGGTAATGTTTTAATTGGAGCAGATGCACCTATTTCAGTACAAAGTATGACTTGTACTGATACTTTAGACACTAAAGCTACACTTGAACAAATAAAACGTTTAACTGATGCTGGTGCTGACTTAGTTAGAGTATCTGTACCTACTATGGAGGCTGCTGCTGCTTTTAAAACTATTTGTGCTCAAGCAAGCTGTCCTATTATTGCAGATATCCATTTTGATTATCGTATTGCCATAGAAGCTGCTAAAAATGGAGCAGCTGCTTTGCGTATTAATCCAGGTAATATAGGTTCAAAAGAAAAGGTTGCAGCAGTATGTCAAGCAGCTAAAGATCATGGTTTACCAATTAGAGTTGGAGTTAACTCAGGTTCACTTGATGCTGATATTATACAAAAATTTGGCAGTCCAACTCCTGAAGGTATGGTAATGGCAGCTTTACGTGCTGCTGATATTTTAGAATCCCATAATTTTACTGATTATGCTTTTTCAGTAAAAGCCTCTGAACTTAATTTATGTGTGGCCTCATATGAAGCATTAGCTGCACAAACTGATGCTCCTTTGCATTTAGGTATTACTGAAGCTGGTGGCTTAACTGCAGGTACAGTTTTATCATCAATTGGTATTTCTTGGTTATTAAAACAAGGTATTGGTGATACTTTACGTGTATCTTTAGCTGCTGACCCTGTTGAAGAGGTTAAAGTAGGTTTTGCTATTTTAAAGAGCATGCATTTACGTACCCGTGGTATTGATGTAGTTGCCTGTCCAACTTGTGCTCGTCAAGGTATTGATGTAGTTAACACAGTAAGACAACTAGAAGAAAACTTATCAGATGTACAAGATAATTTAAAAGTAGCTGTAATGGGTTGTATTGTTAATGGTCCTGGTGAAGCTCTACATGCTGATATTGCTGTATGTGGTGGTGGCAAAGGTAAATGCTTAGTTTATGAAAATGGTAAGATTCAAGGCAAGATTGATGCTAAGGATGTATTAACTGTCCTTGAGAATCGTATTCGTTCTCGTATTAGTGGTAATGATATTAAAAATTTAAGGATTTTATAAATTATGGCTTTAAATATACAAGCTATACGTGGTATGAATGACATTTTGCCAGATGAGACTAATCTTTGGCAAAAGGTTGAAAAAATTTTAAGAGAAACTTTAGCTCAATTTTCTTATAGTGAAATTAGAATGCCTATAGTTGAAAAAACTAATTTATTCTCAAGAGCTATAGGTGAGGTTACTGATGTTGTTGAAAAGGAAATGTATACTTTTGAGGACAGATCAGGAGATAGTCTCTCTTTAAGACCTGAGGGTACTGCAGGTTGTGTAAGAGCATGTTTAGAGCATAATTTAACTTATAATCAAGAACAAAGATTATGGTATATGGGGCCTATGTTTAGACATGAGCGTCCTCAAAAAGGTCGTTATCGTCAATTTCATCAATTAGGTGTTGAATGTTTTGGTCTGCAGGGGCCTGATATTGATGCTGAAATCATTATTTTAACTGCCACTTTATGGAAAAAATTAGGTATTGATCAGCATTTACAATTACAAATAAATACTCTTGGTCAAGCAAATGAAAGAGCAGCCTATAAAGAGAGTTTAGTTAAGTTTTTAGAGGCTAATTTTGATAAGTTGGATGAGGATTGCAAAAGACGCACTCATACTAATCCTTTACGTGTGCTTGACACTAAGAATGAAGATATTCAAAAATTACTTGAACAAGCACCTAAATTATTTGATTATTTAGGTGAAGAAACTAAAGCACACTTTAATAATGTACTTAGCATTTTAGATCATATGGGAATTAAATATGAAATAAACCAAAAGCTAGTACGTGGTTTAGATTATTATAATTTAACAGTATTTGAGTGGGTTAGTGATGCTTTAGGTGCACAAGCTACTGTATGTGGTGGTGGTCGTTATGATGGTCTTTTAGAGTTGCTAGGCGGTAATCAAGGTTATGGCTTGGGTTTTGGTTTAGGCCTTGAGCGTTTAATTTTATTACTTACTACATTAGGTAAGTTAGAAGCAGATAATAATGTTGATGTTTATGTAGTAAGCAGTGGTAATAATATTGAAGCTTATAGTGCTAAGATTGCTTGTCAATTACGAGATTTAGTTCCAAATCTGAAAGTACGCAATCATTGTGGTGGTGGTAATTTTAAACGTCAATTTAAAAAAGCTGACAAACTGCAGGCTAGATTTGCTATTATTTTAGGTGAGCAAGAGTTACAAGAGGGTCTTGTTGGTCTTAAAGATTTGCGTGATGCTAATAGTGTACAACAAAGCTGTAGCATACAAGAGGCTGCCTTGACTATTAAATCATTACTAAGTAAATAAAAGGAAAACTAAATGGATGTTTTAACAGACGATCATGAAAGAGAAGAAAAGGTCAAAAAATGGTGGCATGACAATTGGAAACCAATTATTGGTGGTATTGTTATAGCTTTAGCTGCTTTAGTGGGTTTTAAGCAATATCAAGCTTATGAGCTTAAGCAGTCACAGCAAAAAGCTTTGATGGTATATCAAATTCAGAATAATTTAGCTTCAAACTCTGAAAATGCACAAACAGAGGCTATGGCTTTTTTAAAGGATAATAACAATCTTTATGGTGCTTTAGTTGCTATTGACTTAGCTAAGTCTCAAATTGATAATAAGGAATTTGATAAAGCTTTAGTTAATCTTGATTTTGCAGCTAAAAATGGTGGTGACTTAGTTGCACCTTTATCACAAATGGTTAAAGCTCGCATACAAGCAAGTTTAGGTGATTATAATTTGGCTATAGATACTTTAAAAGCAATTAAATCTCAAGCTTATACTATAGAAATAAGTGAGCTTTTAGGTGATATCTATATGCAGAATAATCAAAAAGAAGCTGCACATGATGCTTATAAAAAAGCCTATGAGCTAAGTAAAGAAAAAGGCTTAGTTATTAATCCACTACTACAAATTAAATATAATAATGTCTTAACAAGTGGTGATGAACCTTTATATTTGATAGGACAATAATACACAAGTACATATAGTGTAAAGGATGTGCCCATGAAAAAGAACAAACTTATTTTAGCACTACCGTTACTTGCAGCCTTTAGCTTTGGATGCTCAGGTGGTGAGGATCTGTTTGCTCCTGTTGAGTCACCAGAGGTTGTTAATGTGTTTGAGCCTGCTTATTTATGGTCTCATAATACAGGTGGTGTAGGCTCTTATTATTCACAACTTAGTCCTACAGCTGATCTTGCTTATTTATATATGGCAAGTAGAAATGGTGATGTATATGCCTATGATAAACTAACAGGCGAGCGTATTTGGCATGTTGATCTTGATGATCAAGAAGAAAATGATACTAAGCGCTCAGCTAGATTGTCAGGTGGTATTAGTGCATATGCAGGTATTTGCGCTATAGGCTCAGAAAATGGTTATATTTATGTGCTAAATAGCAAAGATGGCAGCTTAAAATGGAAATACTATGTTGGTAGTGAAATAGTAAGCAAAGTAGCTTTTTCAAAAAGTGGGGATAAGCTTTTTGTCTTAGATTCACGTGGTGCACTTTCTTGCTTTGATGCTTCAAGTGGTAATTTAATTTATGTAACTGGTGAAACTAATACTAGTTTACGTTTACGCTCACAAGCTAATCCTGTAACAATAGGAGATGATTTTGTTATTGTAGCTTTAGCTAACGGTAAGATTAATGTTTATTTACAAACAGATGGTACCTTAGTTAATGAGATTATTGCAAGTCGTGCAGTAGGGGCTAATGCACTGCAGCGTATTTCTGATATTAGTGCTACTCCTTTTATCAGTGGCAGTAATCTTTATATTTTAAGCTATAAAGATGGCCTAATCAGCTATGATTTTACAAGTGATACTGTAAGCTCTCGTTTGGGCTATAGTGGCTCAAATGATTTAGCCTATGATGAGAATATAATAGTAGTGGTTGATGAAAAATCTCATATTTATGCTATTTCTCGTCATGATAATCAAGAGCTATGGTCAAATACTAGTTTGACTTATAGAAATGTTAGTGCAGCTTGTATTTATGGTAATTATGTTGTAGTTGGTGATTATGAGGGTTATGTATATTTTCTAGATATAAATACAGGACATATAGTCAGCAAGCTTGAAATTGATAATAGTGCTATTTATACTGCTCCTTTAGTTGATGGTAATATTCTGTATATTGCAAGTGCTGATGGTGATCTGTCTGCCTTGCAATACGATAAAGATAATAGTGCTTTGCAAAAGTTTATGGCTTTAAAAATAGAGCAAGATTACGCTGGTGTTGGTGTCAATCTCTATGCTAAAGGTGTTGGCAGTGGTGGTATTTATGCTCCTACCTCAGTTAATTATGAAGCTTTATTAGAGCGTCGTCGTCAAATTATTGCGGCAGTAGCAAAAGCAGAGGCAGCACAACGAGAGCAATTAGCCAAGATGCGTGAATATGAACGTCAAAAAGCAGAGTATGAAAGACGTCAAAAAGCCTATGAGGAAGAAAGACGCCGTCAATTATCTGGTTTTGGTGTGGCCCCATAACTCAAACATACAAAGGTAGTTATTGCTGCCTTTGTATCATATCTTAAGACACTCAAATTTTTAATTTAAATTGGAATTAACATGAAAGTAATCGCATTAGTAGGTTGCCCAAATGTGGGTAAATCAACCTTATTTAATCGTTTAACTAAAACAAGAGATGCCTTAGTAGCTGATTTTCCAGGACTTACTCGCGATAGAAAATATGGTCGCGCTTTATATGATGGTAGAGAGTATATTGTAATAGATACAGGTGGTATAGCAGAAGATGCAGAACAACCGTCTGATCTAACTAATCGAATGACTTCTCAAGCATTACTTGCTATTGAAGAATGTGATTTAGTTTTATTTATGGTAGATGCTAAAGCTGGACTTATGCCAGGTGATATGCAGGTTGCCAATCATATTCGTCGTTCTGGTAAGAAATGTGTTATTGTTGCAAATAAAATAGATGGTATGGATCCTGATATTGCTGGTACTGATTTTTACAGCTTAGGTTTAGGTGAAGTTTATCAAATAGCAGCAGCTCATGGTCGAGGAGTAAGTATTTTAATTGAGGAAGTAATTGCTCCTTTATTAAGAGAAGAAGGTCCTCTTGAATCTGATATTGTTGAGGATGAGGAAGCAGATGAGTGGGAACACAATTTTGATTTCTTAGACAATGTGCCAATTGATAAGACAGGTGGTGGCTTTGATTGGCATGCTTTTAGAGAAAAACAAAGAGAACAGATAAAAGCTGTTAAAACAGGTACTAGTGAAGATGAGAAAGAGGTAATACCATTTGCTGATTTACCAATAAAATTTGCTTTAGTAGGTAAACCTAATGTAGGTAAATCAACTTTAACTAATCGTTTATTAGGTGAAGAGCGTGTAGTTGTTGCTGATATGCCTGGTACTACACGTGATTCTATTTATATTCCTCTACAAAGAGGTGATCAAAAGTATATTGTTATTGATACAGCAGGTGTAAGACGTCGTCGTAAGGTTAGTGAGGCTGTAGAAAAGTTTTCAGTAGTAAAAACACTTAAAGCTATTGAAGATTGTAATGTAGCTTTATTGATCATAGATGCTAGAGAAAGTATTACAGATCAAGATCTCTCTTTATTAAGTTTTATTATTGATTCAGGTCGTAGTTTAGTTATTTGTGTCAATAAATGGGATGGTTTAAGTGCTCAAGTCAAAGAAGATATTAAAGCAGAGCTTAATTTACGTTTGGGCTTTGTTGATTTTGCACGTGTTCACTTTATCTCAGCTTTGCACGGTACAGGGGTAGGACATCTATTTGAGTCTATAGATGAAGCTTATCAATCAGCTACTAAGCGAAATAGTTCATCTACACTAAATAGAATTTTACAAAGTGCTGTTCAAGAGCATGAGCCTCCTATTTCAGGTGGTCGTCGTATAAAGTTAAAATATGCACATGCTGGTGGCTATAATCCTCCTCGTATTGTAATTCATGGTAATAAAGTTTCAAAAATGCCTGATTCTTACAGACGATACTTAATTAATTATTATAGAAACTCTTTAAAGATTATGGGTACACCTGTAATTTTAGAATTTAGAGAGGGTGAAAATCCTTATGCTAATGAAAAGCCAGCTCAAAAGCGTCTAACTCAATCTAAAATTAGAGAACAAAAGCGCCAAGCTGAAACTAAACGTATGTATGAAAGAGCTGCCAAAAAACAAGAAAAAGCAGTAAATCGTGAAATAGCTAAGGCTAAAAAAGAAGGTAAGGGCTTAGTTTTATCAAAAGGTAAGGCTAAGAAAAAATAAATTAATAAGTAAATAATAGTTATCTAGAAAATTGAAATAAACCTCAGTTAACTTATTGAGGTTTATTATTTTATAATTTGGTTAAAGTTTATATTGAAAATTTGTATATATTTTTTTAGTTGTGGTCATAGTTTTTTCAAGTGTATATTAGCTTAAGTTATAACTCTTTTATTAGGTTATTTTTAAAAAATTTTAAGGATTAGAAAGAAGATATATTAATGAATTAGTAAAAGTTGCTTGAGTTGATGTATATATAGATAGTAATCTATAAGATAAAAATTTAAAGGATTTTATCGTTTTACATTTTGAATCACAATAATATGTGAATTAGTTTTTGAGAATATAAACCCGATAGTTAAATAAGCTATCAGGTTATTAATTATTTACTTCGTCTAATTTGACGATATAATTGTAAACCATTTGAGCCTTGTTTGTACTTAACTAATTCAAGACGTGTTTGTTCTTGAGTTTCCTCAAACTCATGAATTTGATTACTAATATGAGCTTGTAGTTCTGTAGCAAATTGACTAAGTTTTTGCTTTTCATCTTCATTAAGAGAAAGAGTTTTTAATTGCTCAATCAAGTTAATACGTTGTTGTGTATATTCTTGAGCTTTATCAAATTCATCTTCTTGACAAGCTTTACAAATGAGATCTTCAACTTCAATAATCTTTTGAATAATTTCATCTAATGTCATAATAAATATCCTATTTTATACATGTCCTGTAGCTAAAGCCTCAGGATTGTATCTAGCAGCTTGTGAGCGTTGTGCTTCTGCCTCTTTACGTGCAGACAATGGAATTTTATCCCAAGCATCTTTAATTGGTTTTAACACCCTCAATACATCGTCAATCTTACTAGTATCAAGATCAAAGGTGGCATCTGTGAGTTTATCAATACAAAATGTATAAAGATCAAAAAGATTTTGGGCCAATTCTTTGTTATAACTAAAATCTAGAGTATTGCGTAAATGCTCTAAAATTGCCATAGCTGTACCCATTGTTTGAGATTTTAAAGCTAGATCTTTTCTTTCAATTGCACCTTTAGCTTGAGCTAGTTTGTCAAATATACCTTGAAATAAAAGTTTAGTAATATTATAAGGCTCAGATACAGAAAGCTCTTGTTTTAAAGAGTTCTTTTGATATGCCTTTAGACTTTTTTCTAACTCGCTAGGTAACATTTATTACTCCAAAAATTTAGATTTAATTAGTAAACTATGCAAAAAACATTCCATTTAATCAGCATTTTCCTGCGTAAAAAATATTCTTTGCCTCAAAGAAGTAGCCTTTTTTATTTTTTTTAAGAAAAATCTTTTTCTGTTGCGTCTATTTATAGCATAGCTTTTATTTAATAACCTTTTTAAACTTCTCATAAATATCCTCAAAAAATACTATTTAAATTTTTTAAGCCTATTAATACTTTGTTAGTTATTATCTATTAACCATTAATCAATACAGCTATATCTATACTATATTTGATTATAAATACCATTTTTTAACATATATTTTGTATCACGTATTTTGTGTTTTTGCAAGAATATCTACTTATAATAAAGTAAGTTTTATCAGATTATGAGCTCTTTTTGATATTTGATTAATATTGAACTAATAGTAGAATACACAATTTAATGTAATTAGATGATGAATACTATATTTTTACTATAAAAATATAATCCTAAGTAGCTAGTATAAGCAGAATATTATGAATTTATTTTTATCAAAGATTATATGTATTTTGAGAAATAAAATTTTTCATTAAGTTAATAGTGAAGTTAAGTAAAGTTTAACTGATTTTAGAATATATTAATCAGTATGTTTAATTTATCTTTAAAAACAGCTATAAAAACGATTATAATCATAAAATTTAAATGATTAAATTAATTAATAGACTAAATTATATATGATAAATCAGATTGTGCTAGGTATTGATCCTGGATCTCATAAAACAGGCTATGGTGTCATTTCTTTAATTGGATCAGAAGTTGCTTATTTGGGTTCTGGTTGTATTTTGTTAACACAAAAGCAGTTATATAAAAGACTGCAAACTATTTTTGAGGCAGTAACTACTATAGTTAATCAATACAAGCCTACAGTGATGGCCATTGAAGAAACATTTTTATCTAAAAATGTACAATCTACTGTCAAGCTTTCTGAGGCAAGAGCTGCAGCTATGGTTGCAGTAACTAATTGTGGTCTTGATGTCTATGAGTATACTCCTATGCAGATAAAAAAAGCTATAGTGGGCTATGGCTCTGCACAAAAAGAGCAAGTACAATATATGGTCAAGAATATTTTAAGATTAAATGGTACCCCGCAAGTAGATGCTTCAGATGCATTAGCTTGTGCTATTTGTCATGCTTATACTTATAGGGTTACTCGTGAAATTCCGGGTGTAAGTATTGGATCATCTGTGCGTGGGCGTTATAGACAAGGTTAAAAGGTTAAGTTAAGTTTTATGATAGGAAGTATACGCGGTAAAATTATAAACTTTGAGGGCATGATGTTAACAATAGAGTGCCCTAGCGGTGTAGGTTACGAGGTTGAAGTTACAGCTGGCTTATTATCTAAATGTAATTTACAAGATGAAATATTTTTATATACTTGCCATATAGTAAGAGAGGATGCTTCTTTACTTTATGGCTTTGATAGTTTAGAAGGCCGTACTTTATTTAAAGAGATTATTAAAGTTAATGGTTTAGGGCCTAAAGCTGCTATGGCAGTACTTTCAAGTTTTAGTGTTGAAGATTTTGTCTTTGCTATTATCAATGAACAGAGTAATAACTTACTTAAAATTCCAGGTGTTGGTAAAAAGACAGCAGAGCGTATGATTGTAGAGCTTAAGGATAGATTATCTAAGCTTAATTTTGCTAATACAGTTAAAACTGCTGATAATGATGTTAAACTTGCAGATGGCTTTATTTTAGATGAAGCTTTAGGTGCTTTAGTAGGTTTAGGTTATAAAGAAAATATAGCTTTAATGCATATAAAACAAGTTTATACTGAGGGTATGGATACACGTACTGTTATTGTTAGGGCTTTAGCAAGTATCTCAAGGAGTAAACAATAATGGCAGAATCACAATCAGCTATAGTTGCCGATATGTTGGAGATATCACCTTTAGTAAGAGCAGAACCTACAGAGCAAGAGCGTTATTTATCTAATCAAAATGCAGAGGATAGAGCACTTAGACCTAAGTATTTATCAGATTATATAGGTCAAGAAGATGTTAAAGGTCAGCTTGAAATTGCACTAAAAGCAGCTAAATTACGAGGCGAGGCTTTAGATCATGTTTTAATTTTTGGACCTCCTGGTCTTGGTAAAACAACTTTATCTAATATTATAGCCAATGAATTAGGTGTACATATATCTCAAACTTCAGGTCCTGCTTTAGAAAAAAAAGGTGATGCAGCTGCTTTACTAACTAATTTACAAGATAGGGATGTAATCTTTATTGATGAAATTCATCGTCTTTCTCCTGTAATTGAGGAGTTTATGTATCCTGCTATGGAAGACTATGAAGTTGATATTATGACAGGTGAAGGACCATCTGCTCGTTCAATTAAAATAGGACTAAATCCCTTTACATTAATTGGTGCTACTACTAAAGCAGGTACTTTAACCTCGCCAATGCGTGCTAGATTTGGTATTATTTTGCAATTGCAATACTATAGTCCTAATGAACTATTATTGATTATTAGAGCTAGTGCTAAAAAACTTGGTATCTCCATAGATGATGATGGGGCTTATGAAATAGCTAAAAGATCACGCGGTACCCCACGTATTGCTAATAGATTATTAAAAAGAGTACGTGATTATGCACAAGTTAAAGCTCAAGGCTTTATTAATTTTGAAGTAGCAAGCGCAGCTTTAGATTTGCAAAAAATAGATCCAGATGGATTTGATTGTTTTGATAGAGAGTATTTAAAAGCAATTATTGTTGACTTTAAAGGTGGTCCTGTTGGTATTGAGAGTTTAGCTGCCTCATTAGGTCATGAACGTGATACCTTAGAAAATGTAGTAGAACCTTATTTAATTCAACAAGGCTTTGTTCAAAGAACAAGAAGCGGACGTGTTGCTACACAAAAAGCCTATGACAAATTTAATTTACCTTATTCAGGAGAGGAATAAAGATGCAAGCTTTTGCAATTAAAGCTAGAGTTTATTATGAGGATACAGATGCAGGTGGCATTGTATATCATGCTAATTATTTAAAATTTACAGAAAGAGCTAGAACTGAATGGGTTAGAAGTGTAGGTTTAAATCAACAAACTCTTTTAGAAAAAAAAATGGCTTTTGTTGTGACAAAGCTTAAAGCTAATTTTAAAAAAAGTGCTAAACTTGATGATGTGCTAACAATTACCTGTATTCCAAATAAAATACGTCAGGTTGCCTTATCATTTTATCAGCAAGTTTTAAATCAAGATAATGAGCTTATATTTGAGCTTGAGTGTCAAATTGCTTTTATAAGTACAGAATCTCAAAAACTACTTGTGATACCACAAGAGATAAAAGATATAGCATCAACACAAATTGAGCAGTTAAATTCACAAGCTTTAGAGGTGAGTTACTAATGCAGACAAAAGAGCTTTCATTTATAGAGCTTGTGTTAAACGCAAGCTTTCTTGTGCAACTGGTAATGATTTTTTTAATCGCTTTATCTGTTATTTCATGGACTATTATTATACAAAGATCGAATCAATATAAACTATCAAGACAAAAAGCAGATGAGTTTGAAGATAGATTTTGGTCAGGCACCGATCTTAATAATCTATATCAAGATTGTGTTAAAAGACATGATAGCTTAATAGGTCTTGAGGTGATTTATGCTGCAGGTTTTAAAGAGTTTGTGCGTTTAGTAAACTCAGGTCCTGCCGATCAAGAAGTTGTTATGGATGGAACTTATCGTCAAATGAAAGTAGCAAGTTCACGTGAGGTTGAAGAGCTTGAAACACATTTGCCTACACTTGCTACTATTGGTTCTATTAGTCCATATATTGGTCTTTTTGGTACAGTGTGGGGTATTATGCATGCTTTTGTGGCTTTAGCAGCAGTAAAAAATGCTACTTTGTCTATGGTAGCTCCACCTATTGCTGAAGCTTTGATAGCAACTGCTATGGGTTTATTTGCCGCTATTCCTGCTGTTATGTTTTACAATCGTTTCATTACTAAAGTTGAGGCTTTAGAAAATCGCTATTTAAATTTTATGGATGAGTTTGCAACTATCTTAAATCGTCGTTTAGTTACTATTAGAGCTCAAATGCAAAAAGGTAGTAATGAAGCAAATCATACTCAAACAAATAGCTATACTCAGTATGAAACAAAAACTTATACTACAAGCACTACTAATACTGCTCATAAAAACTTACAAAATAGTTCTAATAATGCTAGCTATAAATATAGTAATGAAGAATATCAAACAAATAGTGGACAAGAGTCAAATACTAATAAAAACTCTTATCATGCAGATGAGTATAAGAATGTTAAAGCAAGTTTCAATATAGATAGTGAAGCTTTAAAAACACAAGGATCTTTTATTAGTAGAAGCAATAATAACCATCAATTTACTGACTATAGTTCAACCTCTAGTTCAGATAAAGTTCAGTACATAAGTCCTGGTAATAATAATAAAAATTAAGGTGATAAAATGCGCACACATGCAAGACGTAAATCTCGTGCTGTAGCTGAAATTAATGTAGTTCCATACATTGATGTGATGTTAGTGTTATTGGTGATTTTTATTGCTACAGCTCCTGTTGTAATGCAAGGTGTAACTGTTGATTTGCCTAAGGCTACAGCAGAAGCTATGAATGAGGATCAAAGAACACCTATTATTGCCTCTATTGATAGAGCTGGACAATATTTTGTAAGCGTTGATACTTCATCTGTAAAGTTACCTGATTTAAATGAATTAGCTTTAGAGGTAAAAAAAGAATTACAAAAGGATCCTAATCGCCCTGTTGTAGTTCAAGGAGATGCTCAAGTTACTTATGATAGTGTTATACAATTGATGAATGCATTAAAAAATGCAGGAGTTGAGCAAGTAGGTTTAGTTACTGATCCTATTGAATAAAGCAGGATTATTATGAAGATTAATATAGGCGTTGCTTTTATAGTAGCAATTATTATACATATATTGCTAATTTTAATTTTAGCTATAAATGTGTCTTTAGATAAACCTAAAAGGCCAGATAGTCAAAGCTCAAATATTATGAAGGCTACAGTAGTGCAATTAGGTGGTGCTGCTAGTAAAAATGCTCCTAAAATTGAGACTCCTGCTGTTAGTGCTAAAGAGCCTATAAAAGTAGAAAATAATAATAAACAAAAAGAAGAACAACTAAAGAAAAATATTGAAGCTCAAAAAAAATTACAGCAAGAACGTGAAGCTTTAGCTTTAAAGAAAAAACAAGAGTTAGAGAAAAAACGCTTAGAGGAAAAAAAGCGTCTTGAAGAACAAAAGCGTAAAGAATTAGAAAAAAAGCGTTTAGAGGAGCAAAAACGCAAAGAATTAGAGCAAAAGCGTTTGGAGGAGCAAAAACGTAAAGAGCTTGAAAAGCAAAAACAAGAAGAGCAAAAGCGTTTAGCTGAACAAAAAAAGCTTGAGGAAGAAAAGAAAAAGTTAGCTTATGAACAGCAAAAACTTAAAGAAGAACAAAAAAAATTAGCAGAACAAAAAGCTTTACAACAACAGCAACAACAAGAATTAGATGATCTTGAACAATCTTTATTAGGTCAAGCTAATGGTACAGTAGGTGGAGAGGCCGCTATAAGTGGAAATGGTAGTGCTGAAAGTCAAGCCTATGGTGATAAAATACAAACTTTAGTATTGCAAAATTGGTATGTAGATCCATCTATGAATGGTAAAAAGGTGGTAGTTACCTTTAATGTTGACAATGGAGGCTTGATTTCTAATGAAAAGTGTCAAGGTGACAGTAGAGTATGTAAAAGTGCTTTAGATGCTATTAGGTTAATCGGAATGATGCCAAGACCTCCTATTAATTGTCAAGAGTGTAATACTGTAGTTTTAACTATGACACCTAAGCTTTAGTGCTATAATATAGTATAAATTTTTGTTTAAGGAGTATTTCATGTTAAAAAAACTTATAGCAATTTGTGCTTTGTTTTTTATAACCATCAATGCTCATGCTGCTTTGCAGCTACAGATTACAGGTGGTATCAATGAGGGTAGAAAAATTATAGTACTACCTTTTGAACAGCCTAATCTTGGTGTTGATGTAAGTTCTGTTGTTAGTGCTGATTTGATGCGCTCAGGTAAATTCTCACCAATAGTGCAATCACAACTACCAAGAAATTATTTAGATGCACAAAATCGTCTTAATCTTGATGTTTTAGCTCAAACTAATGCTGAGGCTTTAGTTATAGGTAAAGTTTATTTAGATGGCGATAAGTATCAAGTTGAATTTCAATTAATTAGCTTAGCTGCTAATCAAAGAGGTACCATTTTAGAACATAGACGAGGTGCAAGCTCAATACAGACTATGCGTGAAGCAGCTCATCGTGTTTCTGATAGAGTTTTTGAAAAGCTTACAGGTATTAAAGGTGCTTTTAGAACTAGAATTGCTTATATTGTATATAAGCACAATGATAAGTTCCCATATCAGTTAATGACAGCAGATTATGATGGTTTTAATGAGACACCTGTTTTAAAATCAACAGAGCCTGTTATGACACCAAATTGGTCACCTGATGGTAAAAGATTAGTTTATGTAAGCTTTGAGAGCAGACGTCCTGCTATTTTTGTACATGATATTTATACTAAAAAAAGAACAAAGCTTGCTTCTTTCCCTGGATTAAATAGTTCACCTGTATGGTCACCTGATGGCAATAAAATTGCAATGACTTTATCTAAGGATGGACAACCAGATATTTACTATTTTGATCTAACCACAAGACGTTTGCAAAGAGTAACAAACAGTCCAGCTATTGATACAGAGCCTTCTTGGTCATATGATAGTCAGACTTTATACTTTACTTCAGAGCGAGGTGGCAGAGCTCAAATTTATAGCTATAACTTTGCAAATGGAAAGACTCAAAGAGTTACATATCAAGGTTCAACAAATCTATCCTCAAAGGCAATACCAGATTCAAATGCTTTGATTGTAATTACTCAACATCAAGGCTATCGTGTAGCACGTGTAGATAGTGATGGCAGTGTATATATGCTTACTACATCATCATTAGATGAATCTCCTAGTGTTGCACCAAATGGAACTATGATAATATATTCAACAGTATATCAAGGACGTAAGGGTCTTGCTCTAGTTTCAGCAGATGGTAGATTTAAAGCTAATTTACCATCAACACAAGGTGAAGTTAGTTCTCCTGCTTGGGGACCTTTAACTGCTAATTAATAGAAAAAGGAAAAAAAAATGAAGACAAATTTATGGCAAGCTTTATCTTTAGTACTTGGAGCAGTTATCTTAAGCGGATGTGCAACTGATCCAAATGCTGGTAGTAATAGTGGCGTTTTAGTTGAAGATGGTAGCTATAACAATGGGGGCTACATGCAGCAAGGTGAAGTGCAAACAGGTTTAGATCCTGATGGCTCTATTACTGTTAGCAATGATTATAATGCTGCTAATAATGGTTTTACAGGGCCACAAAACTTACGTGATAATAATACAGTATATTTTAAGTATGATTCAGATCAAATCTTAGATGACTATATAGTAGTAATGCAGTCACATGCTCAGTATTTAAGAGATAATCCTGACTCTCGTATTATTATTGAAGGTCATACAGATGAGCGTGGTACTCCTGAGTACAATATTGCTTTAGGTGAGAGACGTGCTCGTTCTGTTGCGCAGTATATGCAAAATTTAGGTGTTGATATTAATCAATTATCTATTGTTAGCTATGGTGAGGAAAAACCTGCAGTTATAGGGCATGATGAGAATGCTTGGTCAAAAAATCGTCGTGCAGTAATTAACTATTAAAAGCTTAATTGATAAAAAACGGCATATAATGCCGTTTTTTTAATAGGAATAATAAATATATGGTAAAAGGACTAGGTATAACTCTTTTTTTTAGTATATTACCTTACATGGCCTTTGCTAGTGAAGAAAATTTACAAAAACAAATAGATGCACAGCAAAGAGCTATGCTTAATATACAAAATGAAATCATTAGACTTAATGGAGAAATAGCTCAATTACGTGGACAAATAGAGGTTTTAGAGAATAAAAAGCCTACAGCTAGCAGTAACGTTGTTAGCAATACTAGCAACACTAGTAATACTATTGTTCCTGTAGTTACAAATAGTACTGCAAGCACTAGTACTACAACAACTACTACTGTTGCTACAGCTAATGTAGATAATGCTAGTGATGAAGCTAAAGCAGAGTATAATAGCGCTTATCAATATATTACTCAAAATAATTTTGAAATGGCAAGTATAGCTTTTAATAATTATTTAAAAAAATATCCTGATAATTCTTTAACTCCAAATGCTTGGTATTGGCTTGGACAAATACAATTTAATCAAACCAAATTAGATGATGCTAGGGTTAGTTTTTTAAACGTTGCAAGATATAATAACTCTCAAAAAAGACCTGATGCTCTATATAAACTTGGTTTAATTAGTAGACTAAATGGTGATAATGAGAAAGCTAATAAGTACTTTAATTTAGTTATTCAAACTTATCCAAATGATTCTGCTGCTGTTTTAGCTAAACGTGAGTTAGAAAGATAATTAGATAAGGCAGGCTAAATGCTTGCTTTATTTTTATTTAATACTTAATATAAGTTATATTTTTATAAAACAATGAATTATTTGCAGTAGATAACTTTCTAAAGTGAAAAATTGGATTGAATTAAGTATTGGTGGATGCTATAGGACTCGAACCTATGACCCTCTGCTTGTAAGGCAGATGCTCTAACCAGACTGAGCTAAGCATCCTACGATGGTGGGTCGTGAGGGGATCGAACCCGCGACCAACGGATTAAGAGTCCGCTGCTCTACCAGCTGAGCTAACGACCCGTAGGGTTATCATTTACAATAAAGCATCTTAATGGTGGGTCGTGAGGGGATCGAACCCGCGACCAACGGATTAAGAGTCCGCTGCTCTACCAGCTGAGCTAACGAC
>CALXNP010000003.1 GCA_944389785.1 uncultured Anaerobiospirillum sp. | reverse complement strand
CAAAACAACACATGTAATAACAGCATTTAATAGAGGGTTTTCATATGTTAATATTTCTTAAGATCCTGGGCATGAAATAAAAGATATAAAAATTTGTATATAAGTAAATAAAAATTCCATGTGGAACAGGTAGTAGAAAATAAAAGATTAAAATTAAAATAACGAAAAAAATAATCTTTTAAATAAGAGTTTTCATATTTTATATGAAACAGAGAGTGCATAGTAGTAAAAATAAAAAGATCACAATATAAATAAAATGATATAAAAATTTGTATATAAGTAAATAAAAGTTCCACGTGGAACAGGTAGTAGAAAATAAAAGATTAAAATTAAAATAATGAAAAAATACTAATCTTTTTAAGATGAGTTTTTTATTTTATATGAAATAAGAAATGCATAGAGTAGTACAAATAAAAGATCACAAATATAAATAAAAAGATATAAAAATTTGTATATAAGTAAATAAAAGTTCCACGTGAAACAGGTAGTAGAAAATAAAAGATTAAAATTAAAATAACGAAAAAAATAGTCTTTTAAATAAGAGTTTTCATATTTTATATGAAACAGAGAGTGCATAGTATTAAAAATAAAAGATTAAAAATATAAATAAAATGATATAAAAATTTATATATAAGTAAATAAAAGTTTCACGTGGAACAAGGTAGTAGAAAATAAAAGATTAAAATTAAAATAACGAAAACAAATACTAATCTTTTAAATAAGAGTTTTCACATTTCATACTTTATATGAAATAGATAGTCTAGTAGTAAAAATAAAAAATCACAATATAAATAAAATAATATAAAAATTTTTAGATAGGCAAATAAAAGTTCCATGTGGGACAGATAATAAAAAATAGAAGAATAAAATAACAAAAAATAATAAGAGTCTTTTAAGATGAGTTTTTATATTTCATATAAAACAGAGAAGTATAGTGATAAAAATAAAAGATTAAAAATATAAATAAAATGATATAAAAATTTATATATAAGTAAATAAAAGTTCCACGTGGAACAGGTAGTAGAAAATAAAAGATTAAAATTAAAATAACGAAAACAAATACTAATCTTTTAAATAAGAGTTTTCACATTTCATACTTTATATGAAATAGATAGTCTAGTAGTAAAAATAAAAAATTATAATATAAATAAAATGATATAAAAATTTTTATATAAATAAAAGTTCCATGTGGAACAGATAGTAGAAAATAAAAAGATCACAATATAAACAAAATGATATAAAAATTTGTATATAAGTAAATAAAGTTCTACGTGGAACAGGTAGTAGAAAATAAAAGATTAAAATTAAAATAACGAAAACAAATACTAATCTTTTAAATAAGAGTTTTCACATTTCATACTTTATATGAAATAGATAGTCTAGTAGTAAAAATAAAAAATTACAATATAAATAAAATGATATAAAAATTTATATATAAGTAAATAAAAGTTCCACGTGGAACAGATAGTAGAAAATAAAAGATTAAAATTAAAATAACGAAAAATAATACTAAATCTTTTAAATAAGAGTTTTCATATTTTATATGAAACAGAGAGTGCATAGTAGTAAAAATAAAAAGATCACAATATAAACAAAATGATATAAAAATTTGTATATAAGTAAATAAAAGTTCCATGTGGAACGGTAGTAGAAATAAAAGATTAAAATTAAAATAACGAAAAAAATACTAATCTTTTTAAGATGAGTTTTTTATTTTATATGAAATAAGAAATGCATAGTAGTAAAAATAAAAAGATCACAATATAAATAAAATGATATAAAAATTTGTATATAAGTAAATAAAAGTTCCACGTGGAACATGTAGTAGAAAATAAAAGATTAAAATTAAAATAACGAAAAAAATACTAATCTTTTAAATAAGAGTTTTCACATTTCATACTTTATATGAAATAGATAGTCTAGTAGTAAAAATAAAAAGATCACAATATAAACAAAATGATATAAAAATTTGTATATAAGTAAATAAAGTTCCACGTGGAACATGTAGTAGAAAATAAAAGATTAAAATTAAAATAACGAAAACAAATACTAATCTTTTAAATAAGAGTTTTCACATTTCATACTTTATATGAAATAGATAGTCTAGTAGTAAAAATAAAAAGATCACAATATAAACAAAATGATATAAAAATTTGTATATAAGTAAATAAAGTTCCACGTGGAACATGTAGTAGAAAATAAAAGATTAAAATTAAAATAACGAAAACAAATACTAATCTTTTAAATAAGAGTTTTCACATTTCATACTTTATATGAAATAGATAGTCTAGTAGTAAAAATAAAAAATTACAATATAAATAAAATGATATAAAAATTTATATATAAGTAAATAAAAGTTCCACGTGGAACAATAGTATAATTATAAAAAGATCTTATAAGGAATAAAATTTTTATGTACAATAATAAAAGTAAATATAATAAGATAGTGGGAACAATTGCAAAAAAACAATTATTCCCACTATTTTTAGTATAGAACAGAAATATTAGCTGTTTTTGAAAGTGTTTCTTTTAACTTAGTTAAAATAGCTAATCTATTATTTTTAATATTAGAATCATTATCATTAACCATGACATTTTCAAAGAAAGCATCAACGGTATTTCTTAATGTTGCTAAAGACAACAAAGCCTTATCATAGTCTTGTTTTTGATATAGACTTATAATTTCAGGTTCTATCTTATTTAATGTATTAACAAGATCTTTTTCTTGTATTTCTTTTAATAGATCCGTATTAATAGTATTAGATTTTATATCTGCTTTAGCTAATATATTATTAATACGTTTATATATAGCAGCAAGATCTTCTGCCTCAGGTTGCTGTTTAAATTTAACAACAGCATTAACTCTTTTATTAAAGTCTAACAGATCTGTTGGTTTATTATCTGCTACTGCTAAATATACTTCTGCACCTATATTTTGATCTTGGTAATAAGATCTTAATCTTTGAATAATAAAATTAAATACTAAATCTTGAATATTTTCAATCTTAATTTTATCTTTTAATACATCAGCTGTATAATTAATTAAGTTTAAAAGATCTAGTTTAATATTTTTTTCTATTATTATTCTAATAAGTCCAATAGCACTTCTTCTTAAGCTATAAGGATCTTTATCTCCTTTTGGAATTAAATTTATACCAAAGATACTTACAATAGTAACAATTTTCTCTGCAATACTAATAATTGTACCAACTTCTGTATTAGGTAAAGCATCTCCAGCAAATCTTGGCATATACTGCTCATCAATTGCTGAAGCAACATCTTTATTTTCATTATCGGCTAAAGCATAAACTTTACCAATAGCACCTTGAGTATCAGTAAATTCAGATACTAGATTTGTAGCTAAATCACATTTTGCTAAAAATGCTGCTCTTTGTACTTTGTCAGTAAGAGTTGGATTTAATTCTTGTGCAATATATGTAGCGACTTTTGAAACAATTTCACTTCTATATGCAATAGTACCTATATCCTTTTGATATACAATTTTTTCTAAGTATTGATAGAAATACTCAAGACTATGTTTTCTATCGGTATTAAAGAAGAATTGGGCATCAGATAATCTTGGTCTTACAACTTTTTCATTACCTGAAATTAAAAAACTTGTGTCACTTGGATTAATATTGCTAATGAATATAAACTGATTAGCCAAATTTCCATCTTTTTTATAAAGAGGGAAATATTTCTGATCTTTCTTCATAGTATGAACTAAAGCAATAGAAGGTACATTTAAAAATTTCTCTTCAAACTTACCTATAAATGCTTTAGGCATTTCAACTAGGGAACTAACCTCTTCTAAAAGAGAATCATCAATTTCAGCTTCAAGCTCTAGTTGGTTTGCTATATCTTCAATTTGTGATTTGATAAGTTGTTTTCTTTTATCAAAATCAGCAATTACAATTCCTTCATTTAGTAAAATATTTTCATAATCATCAGCATGATTAATATTAATGATACCTTTTGATAAGAATCTGTGACCTTGTATAGTTTTTGATGATTTTGCACCATAGATAGTGTAATCTATTAGCTTATCTCCAAATAAAATACATAAAGTATGTACTGGTCTCACAAAAGAAAAGGTATTACTACCCCAACGCATCATTTTTGGAATAGGTAGTTTAGCTAAAGCTTGCTCAAAGAAGTTACCTACTAATTTTTCTGTTGGTTCTCCTTTCTTTATGCTTTTAACATAAAGCCATTCACCTTTTTCTGTTTTTATTATCTGTACATCTTTTTTTAGATCTACATTATTTGCTTGAGCCCAACCCAAAGCAGCCTTTGTTGGATTTCCGTCATTATCATATGCAGCTTTTGCAGAAGGACCTTTTATTTCAACCTCTTTATCTTGTTGATGAATATCTAAGTCTTTTACATACAAAGCTAATCTTCTTGGAGTAGCAAAATATTTAATATCAGAAAAATTAAGACTATTTACTTTTAATAAATTTACGAATTCATTCTGTAAAGCAATAGCTAAAGATCTTAAGGCTTTTGGTGGTAACTCTTCTGTACCTAGCTCTAATAATAAGTTATTTGTGTTCATAGTATTACTCTTTATTTAACATAGGGAAGCCCAAATCTTTTCTTGATTGATAGTAAGCTTCAGCAACTTGTTTAGATAAAGTTCTAATTCTTAAAATAAATCTTTGTCTTTCAGTTACGGAGATCGCATGTCTTGCATCAAGAAGATTAAAACAATGAGCTGCTTTTAAAATTCTTTCATATGCTGGTAATGGAAGAGACTTTTCTAAATTAAGTAGATAGTTTGCTTCTTTTTCCATTTGGTCAAACATTTGGAATAAGAAATTTGTATCAGCATATTCAAAATTGTAAGCTGATTGTTCTACTTCATTTTGGTGAAAAACATCTCCATATGTTACTTTACCATTACTTGTGTTTGCATATACAAGATCATAAACAGAATCTTTTTTCTGAATATACATTGCAAGACGTTCAAGACCATATGTTAATTCACCAGTAACTGGAGAACACTCAAGACCACCTACTTGTTGGAAGTAAGTAAATTGAGATACCTCCATACCATTTAACCAAACTTCCCAACCTAGACCCCATGCTCCTAGTGTAGGATTTTCCCAATTATCTTCAACAAATCTTATATCATTGACTTCAGGATCAAATCCTAATTCTTTTAATGAACCTAGATATAAATCTTGTATATTTAAAGGAGATGGTTTTAAAATTACTTGAAATTGATAGTAATGTTGTAATCTATTTGGATTTTCACCATATCTACCATCTGTTGGTCTTCTTGAAGGTTGAACATAACAGCAAGATATAGGCTCAGGACCAAGAGATCTTAAAAAGGTCATAGGGTGAGAAGTTCCTGCACCAACTTCTAAATCAAATGGTTGAACAACCATACAACCGTTTCTCATCCAGTAATCTTGGAGAGTAAAAATAAGACCTTGAAAGGTTTGTAAATCGTAGTTATTAGACATCTTATTACCTAATATATGTTTAGAAAATTTGTATTATTCTACCATGTATACAAGGATTTTTGCTTATTTATATAGGAAATCATGCTATCTATGTATTCTTAATATATTGATATAGACAAATTACTTCCTTTAAAAAAGCAAGTTTAGCTTATGTTATCATACACTTTGAATGTTTTACTTAGCTAAAATTATATTTACTTTCATAAAGATAAAAATATTTTTTAATAAAAAAACTTTAATGACTTATTTTGGGTATGGGTTAAGATAGGAACTATAGAGATGTGTTTTTAGTACTTATACTTATCTCTTCACCTTAATTTTAAATTATTAAGATGAAGAGATTATATAAAAGATTATATATTAATTATAAACACTTTTTAGCAGCTTCTAAAGCAGCAGCATAATTTGGTTCAGTAGTAATTTCAGAAACTAATTCAGTATAAGCTACATTACCTTCCTTATCAATAACAACAATTGCTCTAGTTAGTAAACCACGTAAAGCACCATCTGCAATACCAACACCATAAGCTTCGCCAAAATTACCTTCACGACGGTAATCTGATAAACAAACTACATTCTTAATACCTTCAGCCTCACAGAAACGACCTGAAGCAAAAGGAAGATCCTCTGATACACAGTAAACAGTTACACCATTTAAAGATGTTGCTTCTTGATTAAATTTACGAGCTGAAGCTGCACAAACACCAGTATCTAAACTTGGAACTATTGATAAAATAACAACAGAACCTTTCTTGTCTTGTAATTTTACATCAGCTAAATCTGGACCGCATAGACAAAAATCAGGGGCCTTTGAACCCACTGCTGGTAAAGAACCTACTAATTTTACAGCATTGCCTTGAAATGTTACTTGTGCCATGAAAAACTCCTTAAAAATAACTAAATTTAATATAAAAAATTATTTAAATTTTTAATTTAAAATTTAAATCGTCTGTTATTGTAGTTAATGGCTGTAAATTAATCAAGGTCATTACAAAATGCTATTTTTGTTAAAAATAATTTATTTTTCAAATAGTTATTAAAAAAATATATTGTTGTTTGATAAATATTAATTGCTAATAAAATATCTCAATAAGATTATCTTTAGTTTCAGTTATTCTAGTTAAGGTAATGCCTATAGTTAGCAAAATTAATAGAATAGCCTTCATTATATAGTAGTGGTGTTTAACTAAAGTTTGATTATTTCTTTTTTATTATATAACAATAATCATTACTAGTTTCTGGCGCTTTTATTAAGGTGTGTCCCATAAATTTACAAAAAGCAGGTATTTCTCTCAATGAAGCAGGATCATCTGAGTATATGCAAATTTGTTGTTGAGATTGTAGTTGCCTTATTTTCTGTCTTAATAAATTAAGTGGATCTGGACATGTCATTCCTTTACAATCAATAATTTCTATATTTTGAGGATTATTTGGTGTTGTCATAGTGTTCTCCTTTATATATTAATAAATATTAGTGATCTTTTATTTATTAAAAAATTTTATTTAAGTTATATAAAATATAGTTTATATATTTCAAACTTATTTTAACTTTTATATTAATTTTTGAAGTTTAGTTATTGGTTTATTTAGTTATAGTAGAGTATTTTATAGTAACAAATGTAGATACTCAATTTTTGTATTATTTATTTACATAATTATTTATTATAAAAATAATATTAATTTCAACTGGTTATAATTTTTTTAAATTTTTTTTAAAAATTTGCTTGCTATATTTCATTTTATTGGTATAATATGCGCATCCTCTGCTGGTTTAGCTCAGTTGGTAGAGCACCTGTTTTGTAAACAGGGGGTCGTGG
Source organism: uncultured Anaerobiospirillum sp. (assembly GCA_944389785.1). Lineage (GTDB taxonomy): Bacteria > Pseudomonadota > Gammaproteobacteria > Enterobacterales > Succinivibrionaceae > CALXNP01. The sequence goes on along the minus strand of CALXNP010000003.1, from coordinate 49,363 downwards.
GTTCGAGGCCTGCAACCAGCACCATCTCAAATATCACCATCAGTTTTTGATACAAATCATTTATTATACAAGTCTTTTTTATAATTTGTCTTGTGTCTATTCTTATTAGAATTACAGGTTATCTCAGATTTTTAGGATTAATATTTCTTGTCTTTTGCAGTTATATAGTATAACTAATTGATATACAATTATTTTTAAAAAAAATTGTAGTAATGTTTTTTTTGACCTAAAAAAATTTTTTAGGTCTTTAAATATGCATTTAAGAGACTTTGTGTAATGAGCTCACAATCAAAACGAATACCTGCAACCTCATGAATAAGATCTGTATTAGCATCTGATTTAAAAGCCCCTGTATAATGATTTCTAAGCTTTATTAAATTCATTTTCTTAAGACTAGAAATAATTTCCTCTGCAGTGATAAACTTTTTATTAAACTTAAGCAGCTTCTGCTCAAATAGTCTAAATAATAACAAAGATATAAAGCATATTACAAAATGAGCCTGTATATGATCCTTAAGTTGTACATACACTGGTCGCGATTTTAGATTTGTTTTCATAAGTCTAAAACCTTCTTCTATTTGCCAGCGTCCACGATTGATATTAATAATATCCTCTACAGATTTTTCTTCTTTTGATAGACTTGTACATACTGCATAGAAACCATCAAAACGCTCTTGTTTTTTGATTTCATCATAGTCAACTTCATATTTTACATCTTTTTTTGCTTTATTAGCTATTTTGATATATTTACGAATATCATCCTTAGCACTTACATTAAGTTTCTTTTGATTGTTAAGATCGATTAATTTCTGAGCTCTTCTTAAATCATTCTCTCTTTTGTGTCTAGCATAACGCTTATACTTAATAGAATAAGTTACAATTAGTCTTTGCTCAAATTTTGTTTCTGGATCAATAATATATTTTTCTTTATAGAAAATTTTATCGAAATTAGCGGGATCTTCTTCATCAATATCAGCTAAAGATATATAAACATCCTTATTAGCACCAGCTTCTCTCCAATTATTATTAAGCAAGTCAGTTTTAACTTTACTAATATTTTCATCTTCTCGCAGAGGATCTTGATGCATAGAACGACCTGTTGATAGTACCCATTCTTGCTCTTTTGCAGACATTTTTTTAATTGATTGTATAGTAATAAAGTCACGCTTCATTGTTGTGTTAAGCTTTCTATTTTCAATAGAAGCAAGATCTGCATCTGTACATACAATCATTTTGGCTTTATTTAATTCAAAATCTTTAATAATATGCTTTTCTAAAGGCTTTAAAGATATTTGTTCATTTTGATTGCCTGGGAAAATATGAAATGCCAAAGGAATACCATTGCCATCTGTGAATAAACCTAATTGAACTATAGGATTAGGACGATGCTCCTTAGATAGACCATATCTCCTTATCTCATCTTCTTGATTGATTTCAAAGAAAAAATTAGTGCAATCATAAAATAAAACTGAAGTATCCCTTTTAATATCATTATTGCTATTTTTAAATAATTTTTCTTGTATAGTATCAGACTCTTTAGCTATAACAGATAAAGCACGATAAATATCGTGAGCTTGATATTTTGGTTGCTCAAAAAAATTTTCTTTTGCATAATCATATGTAGCTATTTTAGAGCAAGGTGCAAGAATACGAGCTGTAACTAAATGCTCTATAATTTGATAAATATCATATTTAAAATCATATTTACAACTAATGTCTTTACATAATTTTTTTAATCCAAGCTTATCAAGCTCTTTACGAAGTATAAGCTGTCCTGCACTAAAAGATCGCTGTTCATGTTTTTGATATGGAGTATTTGCTATTAAGGAGATAGAAACATTTACAGGTTTATTTTTCTTATTAGATGCATTAAGTTTTGCTACATAATCTCTAGCCCATTGTGTTGTATCTATATGCTGTCCATATTTACTTTTTATCTCAGCTTGTGTTCCTAATTTAAATAAAATACGAGACGTACTATTACCTTTTTCATCTCGAAAAGATTCTATAACATAGTAGGAGATAGCATTTTTTGATTTAGATATTGATAATCTCATTATTTTTTCCTAAAATGAACATCTTTACCTATTATATCATACATTACCACACATTACTACAAAAAATATAAAAAATTGACAACCAAAATAGTATTCAACTAATTGATTTATGGTTAAATAATGGTTAATTTTAATGGTGATTTTATAGCTTAAACTGTAAAAGACCCGAATTTATGTAGGTGAAATTGACAAGCTTTTTTGTTAGTAAAATTGTGAACTAGATCGATTTGATAAATTTGCTCTAACTTTTTTATAGATATAAATTATAAAGTATTAACTTTATATATCAAATTTATATATAATCTATTCTGTAGGTTTCTATTTTTATTTTTTTTATTTTATAACAAAAAATTCAAATATAAAATTAGGGAGATATTATATGTCCAAGATGAAATTGTTAGCATGTGCAGTTGGTCTTACTTTAGCAGCTGCTTCAACTGCTTCTTATGCAGCAGTTGCAAACAGTGTAACTGTAGGTGCTCGTGGTGGTTATGCATTTAATCAAACTTCAGGTGATTTTACTGATGGCAGTAATGGTTTTGGTGCTGGCCTTTATGTTGAATATAATCTAACATCATACTTAGGTTTTGGTTTAGGTTATAATTTCTTTGATAATATGGATGTTCGTTATAAGAACACAGATCCTGTTTATGATTTCTCAAGCAGTGGTCCAGAGGCAAGCTTAAGATTAGCATATCCATTTGATGCAAAGGGTTCAGATATATTCTTAAGAGGTGGTGCTTACTGGGGCAGCAGTGATTTTGAAGAAGGTAACAACAAGTTTACTGATTTTGAAGTTAGCCCATTTGTTGGTGTAGGTGTTCAATATGCCTTCAATGAGATGTTCTCTGTAAGAGCAGGTTATGATCACTACTTTGATGTATTTGATGATGAGGCTGATGGCTTTGGTCGCGGTGGCAACACTGATTTAGGTCTTGCTTATATTGGCTTTAATGTAACATTTGGTGGTAATACTCCAGCACCTGCTCCTGTTGCAGAGCCACAAAAGAATGTACATATTACATCAGTTAATTTTGCATCTGAGTCATTATTCGGATTTGACAGTGCTAAGATCAGTGATAGTGGTTTAGCAGATCTATCTGAGAATGTTGATAAGATTAAGCAAATTAATGCTCAAAACTTATCATTTGAAGTAAATGGTTATACTGATAGAATCGGTAAGCCAGAGTACAATCAAAAATTATCAGAAAATAGAGCAAAGGCTGTAGCTGATGCTTTAGTAAATTATGGCATTCCACAAGATAGCATTACATCTAATGGTTATGGCAGCAGCAATAGCATAACTGGTGACAAGTGTGATGGTTTAACTGGCAATGCTTTAATTACATGTTTAGCACCAGATAGACGTGTAGAAGTAAAAGTTATGGGTGATGTAGTAAGCGCTCAATAATTTAATCTAACAAATTTAAGATCTCCACTTAGGTTCTAAAGCTTAAGTGGAGATTTTTTATAGATGTTTTTAGTTTGCTATTAATATAGTTTATATAGATTATAGAGTTTTAGAAATTAAGCTTAACTATAACTAGTCTTTTTTATTGTTAGATTTATTCAACTCAATAGTTTCAGTAGCATCATCTTGATTTAAAGCTTGATTAATAACATCTTGATAATAGCTTAAAGTAGATTCATCTGGATTATTTATAGCATGATCAAAAATGTGCTTAATTTGTTCTAATACTGCTTTTCTAACAATAAATACAAGTTTAGAACTATGATCTTCTGTAGGCCATTGTTTAAGCTCAGATAATGGATATAAATTACCCTGTACACCATGAATTACTACAGGTAATTCTTGATCTTTTAAGTTTAAAATACCCTTAATTCTTAAAATACTATCACCATATTGTTCTTGTACTAAGTTTATAGCAGCAAGTAAAGCTAAAGGATCAATAGGATCTTTATAAGTACTACTAAAGCTATCAATATCGCTATGAGCAATAATTTTAGGTTTAGCAAGACCAATACTATTACTCATAGTTACTTTTCGGATAGATGGTGCTAGTTTTTCACCTGTAGCAAGCCAATTCATAATTTTATTTGGATTGGTATTTAAACTAGCTTTATAAGGACCAACATCTTCTATAATTTTAGGAGTAATATTACCTTTTATAATAGGAAAAATTTTAACAGATGGATTTATTTGATGTGCTACATTATAAATTGCATCAATCTCTTCAGCATCAATTAAATCTGTTTTCGATATTAATATAAGGTCTGCAAGAGCAATTTGTTTTACAGCTTCATATTGCTCTTTTAATTGTTTTCTAATAAATTGAGCATCTAAAATAGTTATTGTGCCATCATATCTATAGGTTTCGAGTAATAACTGATCACCATTTAAGGTTGAAATAACACCCGCTGGATCTGCAAGACCTGTAGTTTCAATAAATACACGCTTAAAACGAGGAATTATACCTTTTAATGATTTTTGTAGATTTAATAATAAGGAGTTAATTAATTCACCTTGTAGAGTGCAACAAATACATCCAGATTCAAGTAAAACAACAGTATCATCAACAGATTCAACTAATTCATGATCAAGTCCAACATTACCAAACTCATTGATCAAAACTAATGTATCTTTAAACTCAGGAGTTTTAACCCAGTTATTTAATAAGGTTGTTTTGCCGCTTCCTAAAAATCCAGTGATAATTGTGACAGGTATTCTTGTATCATTTATGTCAGACATAAGTATCTCCTAGAGTAAAATGTTTGAGATTATTAATTATGCATAAATATTGCGTAAAAAACTTATACTGATTTTTAATTAGCCATTATTTTATGTAATAGCAATAAATTTATCAAGTTAGTTTATATGCTTTAACAAAATAGAAAAGTTAGAGCTTTATAGAGGTTTACGTTTCTAATTTCGTCTTTTTCATTAAGAATATCATGATAGGCATTTTCTATAGTGATAAATTTAGGCGGTAGTTTGTCATTGCTATGTTTTTGTAAAAATTTTAACGTCTTATTAGAATTAACAATCTTGTCTTCAAGAGGAACTATGCATAATAATGGTACATTAAGCTCATATTTACTATTTAATAATTCAAGCTGTTTATCTAAACAAGATTTTAAAAAGGCATAAGTTATACCACCAGGACAATTTTGCCAATTTGTTTCATAGTAATCGTGATATTTCTCATAACGCTCTATACAGTGGGAGTGCTTATTATCTTCAAACTTAAGTCTCTTATACTCTCCATAATGTGGAGCATAACGAGTCTTAAAAGCAATATTAGCTATTTTGATAAAAGAGGTGACAATAAAATCTGACAGATTAATATAAGGATATAAAAATGGGGCTATAGTGCAGAGTTTAGAAGGTAGTAGTCTCTCGTTTTTAATATAATCAAGTGAGATTAATGCTCCTAAAGAAAATGAAAGCATAGAAAAATTATTAACATTTAGTTTTTCTAAACAAAATAATAAATCGAGTCTATAGAGCTTAAAATCCTCAATATAAGTAGCGTTAGATTTTTTTAATACATTGTCAGAATGTCCTTGTCCTCTAACAAAAGGTATTATAACTCTAAGATTTAATGATCTTAAACTATAAAGTAGTTCTGCATACTTATACTCAACTTCTCCGCGACCAGGCACTATTACTAACGTATTGTCATAATTTGATGTATTAAACTCAAGTACTGATAGTTTAAAATTATCTTTTGTTTCAATTAGATGTTGTTTGACATTGTTTTTATAAAAATCAAGAATATCTTGTTGCTTTAAGATAAATTCTTGACTAGTTAATAGAAAGTTACAATCAGCAATAGCCATATCTTATTTACGTCTAGATATTTTTAAAATATTAGGTATAGTTTTAATTCTTTTGATTATGCTAGCTAAATGTATTCTATCTCTTACTGTAATAGTTAAATTTATAATATAAGTATTATCATCCTTGATATCTGAATTAATTCCTTCAATTTTAGAGCCAGTAACATCTACAGCATTAGATATCTCAGATAAAATACCTTGACGGTTTTTAAGTTCAATTCTAATGCCTGTTTCAAAGTCCATATTAGCAGTATTTGAATAATCCCAATACACAGGTAGGAATTTAGTAGCATCGTCTATATGTTCATCTGCTATATTATTGCAATGTGTATTGTGTATAACAAGTCCTTTACCTGGAGTAATATGCCCTATAATATCATCACCTGGTATTGGCAAACAACATTGAGCAAATGTATAAGGTAGACCACTAGTACCAGTGATAGGTGCTCCTTCTAGATTATTTTCCTCATCGTTGCTAAGCTTTTTAGCTACAATGACAGTTAAGATATTGCCAATAGCAATGTCAATTAATAATGAATCAAGATCTGGTTTTTTAAATTCTTTTAAAACAGCATTTAAACGTTCTTGAGGGATCTTATCAATACGCAATCCCTTTAGACTATTTTGCAACAGTCTCTTACCAATAAGTACACATTCTTGAGTTTTTAACCCTTTTAAGTATTGTCTAATTTTAGATCTTGCTTTAGAAGTTACTACACTTGATAACCAAAAAGCACTAGGTTCTGCATTTGACGAAGTAATAATTTCAACACTTTGTCCGCTTTCAAGAGGTCTAGAAAGAGGATACATTCTGTGATTTACCATTGCACCTACACAGTGTTGTCCTATATCAGTATGTAAAGTATAGGCAAAATCTACAGGTGTTGAACCTGCTGGTAGATTACATATTTTTCCATCAGGTGTAAATACAAAGATAGAGTCAGGAAATAGATCTGTTTTTACATCTTCTATAAATTCAATAGAAGAGCCAGCAGATTGCTGTAAATCTATAATATTTTTTATCCATCTTTGAGCATTTTTTTGTGCTGCTGTAGAGGTGGGTTCTGATCCTTTTTCTTTATATGACCAATGAGCTGCTACACCTCTTGCTGCCATTTGATCCATAAACTCAGTGCGAATTTGTATCTCAATTGGTGCACCATGAGGCCCTACTAATGATGTATGTAATGATTGATAACCATTCATTTTAGGAATAGCAATATAATCTTTAAAACCATCAGGTCTTGGTTTAAAAAGATTATGCATTTGACCTAATACTCTATAGCAAGTATCAACATCAGCAAGAATTACTCTAAAGGCATACATATCCATAATTTCTCTAAATTGTAATTCTTTTTTTACCATTTTTTGGTAAATAGAGTAGATACGTTTTTCTCGACCTAATACTCTTGCCTCTATATGTACTTCTTTTAGTCTTTGCTCTATAGCTTCTTTTATATTGTTGACTATTTCTTTACGGTTGTTTCTTGCTTTATTAACAGCTGCTTTTAATACTCGATAACGCATAGGGTATAAAGCAGCTAAACCTAGTTCTTCTAATTCAATTTTAATATCAGATATACCTAATCTATTAGCAATAGGTGCATAGATTTCGAGTGTTTCTTTGGCTATTCTACGTCTTTTATCAGGGCGTAAAGAGCCTAAAGTACGCATATTATGTGTTCTATCTGCTAGTTTTATTAATACAACTCTAATGTCCTTAGTCATAGCTAGGATCATTTTTCTAAAGTTTTCTGTTTGAGCCTCTAAATAATTATGGAATTTTAATTTATCAAGTTTAGTTACACCACTAACGATATCTTCAACAGTTGGACCAAAATTTTGCTTGATATCTTCTATAGTGATAAAGGTATCTTCAACTACATCATGTAATAAAGCTGCAATTATAGATTCAGCATCAAGATGCATTTGTGCAATGATTGTTGCTACTGCTACAGGATGGATAATATAAGGCTCACCTGATGCTCTCTTTTGTCCATCATGAGCTCTATCTGCAAGAACAAAGGCTCTGTCTATATCTAAAACTTTAGCATCACTTAAATAACTGCAGATAAAGTCTCTAAGTGGTGAGTAATAAAAAAAATTGGGCGATTTGTATGTTTCATCATTAGGAGGTGTAGTACAAACATTATTTGTATTAATTATTTTCTCATCGCCCATAATAAATTCCTAGCTAAACATCTCAACACCATCAATAGGAGCAAATTCGCTATCTAAAGGTTGATTGGCGGTATCTCTAATGTTGTCTTTATTATCTTGCTTGTCTAAAAATTCTTCACTAATTAAGCCTTCTGCAATTTCACGTAAAGCGATAACTGTAGGCTTATCGTTTTCTTCCTCTACTAGAGGTTTACTTCCGTTAATTGAAATTTGTCTTGCACGACGAGCGGCTATTAAGACAAGGTCAAAGCGATTACCGATTTTAGCAACTGAGTCTTCAACAGTAACACGAGCCATTAAATTTGTCCTCTTTTAATTATGGCTAAGCAAATTATTTGTTTACCTAGTAAGTTAAGTAATTCTTCATTATACCATAAAGGAAAAGACCTAGTGAACTACTCAAACTAAATTTACAAATTTAAACAAAGTAATAGTAGTCTATGGATATTTATTGATAAATAATCAAAATACCATAACTTAATTTTTGATTTTAGCAAAATTAATAAATTACTCATCTACTGAAGCAGTTGAGTAATTTATTTAAATTAGATTTCTTCATTAAGACCATCTAACATTTCATCTAGCTCTGCTTTAAGTGTATTTTCTTGTTTATCTTTAATACATCTATTAGCAATAATAATAGATCTTAACTCCATTAAAGCTATTTCAAAATTATCATTAAATATAACATAGTCATATTCTTTATAGTGTGAAATTTCACGCTTAGCTAGTTTCATTCTATTAATGATAACTTCTTCGCTATCTTGACCTCTAGTTCTTAATCTTGCTTCTAAGGTTTCAAGTGAAGGAGGGATAATAAAGATACTTTTAGTATTTTTTGTTATATTTCTTATATTCCTAGCACCTTGCCAATCAATATCCAGTAAGACATCTTTACCTTCATTAAGCCAGTTTTCAACTATTTCACGCGAAGTTCCATAGTAGTTATTAAAAACACTAGCATACTCATAAAAAGCATTTCTTTGTATTAATTCTTCAAAGATATCTTTACTTACAAAGTGATAGCTAATACCGTCTTTTTCACCTACACGAGGAGCTCTTGTGGTATGAGATACTGAAAGACGTATGAGATCATCACCATTGAATCTATCTAATAAAGCTTTTATTAATGATGATTTACCAGCACCAGATGGTGCAGATACAATAAAAAGAGTACCTTTTGATAACATATTGATCTCTTTATTTTATCAAAATTGACTATACCAAAGACGAAGCACAGATCGTGTTTCTTCTACGCCTATATTATTCCAAGCTGAAAAAGGAATAATAGTAAAGTTAGATCCATATTCACTTAATTGTGCTCTAACCTCACCTGCAGCCTCTCTTCTAGCATTAATACCAAGTTTATCTGCTTTGGTAAGTAAAATTAATGCAGGAAGATTAGCGGCTATTGACCAATTAATAATCAATCTATCATGATCTTTAAGAGGATGTCTTATATCCATAGTTACTACGATACCACGTAGACTTTTTCTATTTTGTAGATAATCCGACATTGATTTTTGCCATTGCTTTTTCATGCTTTCAGGCACAGAAGCATAGCCATAGCCAGGCAAGTCTACAAGATTATAACCAGGTGCTATTTCAAAAATATTGATAAGCCTTGTTCTGCCTGGTGTTCTTGAGGTTTTAGCTAAGCTTTTTTGCTCACAAATTGCATTTAAAGCAGATGACTTACCAGAATTTGATCTTCCCGCAAAAGCAATTTCAACACTATCATCATTAGATAGATAAGAAATATCTGGAGCAGATATAACAAATTTTGTTTTTTTAAAGTTTAACTGTGTGTCACTCATTAGTAGTAATCTATTCTATATTTGGAATTGAGCTAAAATATCATCAGGTGATACTTGACTATGTTCTTCAATTTCACGACCAGCAGTAAATTCTGTATCATCTATGGCCATTTCAACATAAAATACGTTGTTTTTTGATGTCTTAAATGTTACACGTCTGTATTTTGGATTATCTAAGGTCATACCAATATCAATTTGTACTTGATGTGGTAGAGCTAACATTTTTGGTTGACTTTGTGTAATTACTGTGTGGAGTGTTGAACTGATTTTGTTAGTAAAGTTACCTACTATTTGATTCATTAACTCACCTAAGGTATCACTAACTTCATCTGAGGTGTGATTTTTAGCTAAATCATTTTCACCAAGACCCATAGTAAGCATATATGAAGAATATAACTCCATAGCTGCTTCTTTTGGAAAGTTTAGTACAACCATACCTGAAAATGATCCTGTAAATAACACAAAGGTACCAATATCTGGTCTTAAAGATGTCTTAGTAATTTTTTGTATCATTGGTGTAAAATTTACAGTATTTGAACAAGCAGAACTTAGCACACTAGATACACTATCACATAATGAAAGAATGATGTCATCACTAGTAAAGATTTTAGTTTCTTCCATAAGATTTTCCTTTAATTATTAAAATTATACTTTAACTTAATAATAGTTCTATTTAAGCAAGCAATTGTGCATGTTTATCTTATATAGCTTAAGTTATTTATACGAGCTATTGATATATAGCTATTATTTGAATAGTCCTTTTATAAGGACAGTTTAAGTTATAGCTAGAGAGTTATGCTCATTTATTAAAAAATCTAATATATGATATATCATAACATTTTTTTATAACACATATTAAAGAGCAGATTGTTTATAGCTATACTATCTTTTTATTTATAAAATTTTAAAATAGTTTATCAAAGTTATAGGTTTAAAGCTATCAGTTAAAACACTTAAAAAATGAGTATTTTTATATAGATATTAATGTTAGAGTGGTCTTTAAAAGTATAGGGGATATTTACTTTGATATTTTTAATAAAAATCCCTAGTAAATTATTACTAGGGATTAACTTCAGAGGTGTAATTATTTAATATTTAAATCTTTTATTTTACGTGTTAAAGTATTTCTACCCCAGCCTAAAAGTTTGGCACTTTCTTGTTTATGATTACCAGTAAAGGCTAAGGCAGCTTCTAATAATACACGTTCAAATTCTGGTTCTGCTTCTGATAAAATGTCTTTCTCACCTGCCTTTAATCTATCGTCGACCCAATTACGCAATTGTTCTTGCCAAGAAGTTGGTTCTTTTGAGGTGCCTGTAATAGATGTAGAGATGCGTTCTTGCTCTTGTTTAGCATGTAAGAACTCAGATGGTAAATCAGATAATTGAATATCTCTGCCTGTTACCATAATAGTTAGGTATTTACATAAATTCTTTAATTGTCTTACATTACCAGGCCAAGGCTGTCTGCATAAGAAAACCAAAACCTCAGAGGTAAGTTTTTTAGGTTCTGTATTATTTTTAAGGGCACTTTGAGTTAAAAAGTGTTTGGCTAGCATAGGAATATCATTATTTCTATCTCTAAGTGGTGGCATATCAATGTGTATGATATTCAATCTATAATAGAGATCAGACATAAAGCTGCCATTATTTACACGTTCTTGTAGATTTTTTGAAGAAGCTGCTATTACACGTATATTAGTAGCTACAGGCTTGTTAGCACCTACAGGGAAAAACTCATTGCTATGTAAAATTTGTAATAATCTTGTTTGAGCGTCAAGAGGCATATCACAAATTTCATTGATAAATAGAGTACCATTTTGAGCTCTTACAACAGCACAAGGCTCAGTATTTTCCTCGTCATCAATTTTACCAAAAAGTTCTTGTTCTATAGAAGCTTGAGGTAGAGAGCTTATATTTACAGAGACAAATTTATGATCTTTTCTTTCTGAATGATTGTGTAAAGCTTGAGCTACAAGTTCACGGCCTGTACCTACTTCACCATGGATTAAAACAGGAACTTCTGCTTTAGAAACTCTTCCTATAAATTTAAACACTTCTTGCATTGCAGGAGATTTTCCAATAATCTCTGCAGATGCTTCAGCTTGTAAAAGATTGGCATCTTGTGTATATGGTTGTTTAAGACGCTTTAACATATTTACTCTATGTACTACAGCACGTCTTATTACAGATATAGCTGCTTCTATATCAAAAGGTTTTGGTAAATACTCAAAAGTACCACTTTCATAAGAGTCAATAGCTGCAGTGAGATCACTGTGAGCTGTCATAATAATAAAAGGAATGTTTTCATCAATTTCATGTACTTTTTTGATCAGAGATAATCCATCAAGACCTGGCATTTTGATATCAGAAACAATTACATCAGGAGTTTGATCCTTAATAGCTTCAAGAGCATCTTCAGCACTTTCAAAGAGTCTATGTGTTATATGATTAACTTCAAGAGCTTTGCCAAAAACAAAACGTATACTATTGTCATCATCTATAACCCATATAATAGGATCCATATTTATTTTCCTCTTTTTTCTTACTGTATGTTAGTGCCTTTTTTCAAAATAGGCAACATAATGGTAAAAGTAGTTTCACCCTTGATACTATTAACTTCTATGGTACCTTTATGTCTTTCAACTATACTTTGGGCTATAGACAGACCAAGACCATTACCATTTTGTCTTGATGTAACCATAGGGTAAAACAATGTTTGTTGAATATTTTCTGGTATTCCAGGACCATTATCTGTAATATCAATAGCTATTGATGTTGGGAATTTAATACCATTTAGTACAGCTCCAAGTTTAGCTCTTGTTTTAATTTTGATTGTAGGATTTTTGGTATTAGATTCACTTAGAGCTTGTATAGCATTGTTTATAATATTAATTAAAGCCTGCTGCATAGCATCAACATCTAAATCTATTTCAGGTAAGCTAGGATCATAATTTTTTTCAAATCTGACCTTTATATCAGGAGTCATGCTCTCAAGTGAAAGCACCTTCTCTATTACATAGTGAATATTATCTAAGGTCATAGGATTTGGTCTTTGAGGTCCTAACAACATATCCACTAAATTTTTTAATCTATCAGCTTGCTCAATAATAACTTTAGTGTAATCACGCACATTACTGCTATTACCTAATGTCATTTCAAGTAATTGAGCCGCACCTCTAATACCACCTAATGGGTTTTTTATCTCATGAGCAAGATTGCGAACAAGATCTCTTGCAGCTAAATGTTGTGTACGTCTTTGTCTATCATCATTAAGTTTTTGTTGATAATCTAATGATCTCATTTCAACGATGATACCTCTTGGTCTTTGTGTATAAAGACACAAGGACATATCAACTTTTTGAGTGTGTCCTCCTTCAGATACAATCATGATATCTGAAGCTACAAAACCCTGAAAATTAGGTTTAACAGCTGTTTTGAAAATATCAATAACATTCTTTTGATGTTTTTCAATTAATTCTGTGATTTTTATGGTACAAAGCTTTGATGCAGACATACCTAATAATTGTTCTGCTGCAGTGTTAGCATAAACAATTCTCATTTGAATATCTGCAAGTAATACAGCTGTATTTATACTTTCTAATATGTCTTTAGCATCATAGTTCATATATACCTCAAAATAGTTTCTGTTCAATAATAGTGCATATTTACATGTTTTTTAATAAAAAAATAAAAAAAAATAAAATTGCACCAATTTAGAACTAAAAATGTTCTTTTTTAAAGCTTTAATTTTTGTATATATCTTAACTTATATTAACTATTAATGCATGAAAATTATAGTTATTATATTACTCTAAATTTAATTATAGCTAAAATTGTTAATTATTTATGAACTTAAATAGTGATAAGTAAAATTTCTTTTAAAGAGTAAATTTAGTTATTAAGTTTAACAAGTGTTGATAATAGTATAGGCAAATAGTTTTAGATAAAACAGGTGAATTTTATTAAGAATATATATGAAATTTAATTAAAAACTAAAAAACTACTCATAAATTGTAGTTTTTTAGTTTTAATTTATAATTTAAATAAATTAAGCTTCAGCTTTTTTACCACCAGCAGCTCTAAAAGCACGTACTCTTTCTAATTCTGATAGATATTTTTTGCGAATACGTATGCTTTTTGGAGTTACTTCAACTAATTCATCTTCATTAATAAATTCTAAAGCTTGCTCTAATGTCATATGGATAGCAGGAGTTAAGATGATATTATCATCAGAACCAGCAGCTCTAACATTAGTAAGTTTTTTAGTCTTTAAGCAGTTTACAGTTAAGTCATTACCTCTGTTATGCAAACCAATTATTTGACCCTCATAACATTCTTCACCTGCATCTACAAATAAACGTCCACGTTCTTGCAGGAACCAAAGAGCATAAGGTACTGCTTTACCAGTGTCGTTTGAAATTAATACACCATTAATACGCTCTCCTATTGAGCCACCAACATAATCATCATAAGCATCAAAGGTATGATACATTAGACCTGTACCTGATGTTAAGGTTAGATAAAGAGTTTGGAAACCAATTAAACCACGAGCAGGAATTCTGTAGTCTAATCTTACTCTACCCTTACCATCTGGACTCATATTTTTAAGATCACCTTTACGTCTGCCTAATTCTTCCATAACAGAGCCTTGGCAATCTTCTGGTAAATCAAGTGTTAATACCTCATAAGGTTCTTTTAATTTACCATTTTCATCTTTATGTAAAATAACTTCAGGTCTTGATACTGCAAGTTCATAACCTTCTCTACGCATTTGTTCAATTAATACTGATAGATGTAGTTCACCACGGCCTGAAACTTTAAATCTATCTGCATCAGCAGTATTTTCAACACGTAAAGCTACATTGTGTACTAGCTCTTGTCTTAAGCGTTCCTCAATATTTCTTGATGTAATAAACTTACCTTCTTTACCTGCAAAAGGAGAGGTATTTACACAAAAGTTCATAGAAACAGTAGGCTCATCTACAGATAAAGGAGGTAGAGGTTCTACTGCATTGCTAGCACATATAGTATCTGAGATCTTAAGTTCACCTAGACCTGTAATTGCAATAATATCACCAGCACTTGCCTCATCAACTTCAGTACGTCTAAGTCCCAAATAACCTAAAACTTGACCTACTTTACCTTGACGAGTGCTGCCATCTGCTGATGCTATCACAACACTTTGATTTGGCTTAACTGTGCCTCGAGTAATGCGACCAACACCAATTACACCTACATATGAGGTAAAATCCAAAGAGCTAATTTGCATTTGTAATGGACCTTGGGTATTAGCGTTAGGAGGGGCAACGCGATCTACAATAGTTTTAAATAATGGCTCCATAGAATCACTAGGTTCATTTAGATCTAAACTAGCCCAACCTGATAAAGCAGAAGCATATACTATAGGGAAATCAAGTTGTTCATCAGTAGCTCCAAGATTATCAAAAAGATCAAAAACTTGATCTATTACCCAATCTGGTCTAGCACCTGGTCTATCACATTTATTAATTACAACTATAGGCTTTAAACCTTTAGCAAAAGCTTTTTGTGTCACAAAGCGAGTTTGAGGCATAGGACCGTCTACAGCATCTACTAACAGTAATACACTATCTACCATAGACATAACACGCTCTACTTCTCCACCAAAATCAGCATGTCCTGGTGTGTCTACTATGTTAATTCTATAGTCATTCCAGTTTATAGCTGTATTTTTAGATAAGATAGTAATACCACGTTCTTTTTCAATGGCATTTGAATCCATGATACGCTCTTGAGTAACCTCATTACGGTCAAGAGTTCCTGATTGTTTTAAAAGTTTATCAACTAATGTTGTTTTACCATGATCAACATGCGCAATGATCGCAATATTGCGTATTTTTTGAACGTCCATGTCAAACCTTTTTATATAAATTGAAGTTAAAGGGAATAAAAGAATTAAGTAAATTTCAGAAATTAGTTTGCTATTATAGTATTTTTTCTAAAAAAATACACAATATATCTACTTTGATCATAGATTTTTTATGTCAATTGTGCATATCTAAAATAAAGTAGAATATTTTTAGTATGATTAACAAATATATAAATTGTATCAATAATAATTTAACGTTCTATTTTTAAGTTAATGTGTAAATTATTGGTGCATGATAACAACAATTATTTTAGTATTCCTTGATTTTATATATATTCAATGCTAGATTGAATTTTTATTTTATTCTTTTTTAAGAAAAAATTAATTTAATAAATTCATAAAGCTAAATAAATAACTACTTAAAAGTAATTATTTAAAAAAGTTCATAATAATTAAAGGCTCGTATTTAATTATCAAATTAGTATGAGTATTTTTCTTTAATTTACTGTTCTAATATTTCATGTTTTACATTATAAACGTGTAAAATATGTTAAAATTGTATAATTATGGTCTTAATTAAAGCTTAATCTTTTAGTTCTAGTCTAAATTAAAAATTGGAGAAGCAAAAAGTATGACAGTAGCTGACGTGATGCAAATTATAGCTGATCACAAGGTAAAATTCGCTGATTTAAGAATTACCGACTCAAAGGGTAAGGAGCAACATATTACTATTCCTGCAAGAATGGTAACAGATGAGTTCTTTACTGAGGGTAAGCTATTTGATGGATCTTCTTTTGTAGGTTGGAAGGGTGTAGATAAATCTGATATGATTTTAATGCCTGATGTAAACTCAGTGCATTTAGATCCTTTTTTTGCTGACCCAACTATCATTATTCGCTGTGATGTTCTTGAAGCTGATACTATGAATGGTTATGATCGTGATCCTAGATCAGTAGCTAAAAGAGCAGAGGATTATTTAAGATCAACAGGTATTGGTGATGATGCTTTATTTGGTCCTGAACCTGAATTTTTCTTATTTGATGATGTTAAATTTAAGACCACTATGGGTGGTTCAATGTATCAAGTTGATGATTATGAAGCAGCTTGGAATAGTGATACAGATTATGAAGATGGTAATTTAGGTCACCGTCCTTTTGTTAAAGGTGGTTATTTCCCTGTACCTCCTGTAGATTCATCACAAGATATCAGATCAGCAATGTGCTTAGTAATGGAAGAGTTTGGTCTAGTTATTGAAGCTCATCACCATGAAGTTGCTACTGCTGGACAAAATGAAATTGCTACTAAGTTTAATACATTAACTAATAAGGCAGATGAAGTTATGCTTTATAAGTATGTAGTACATAATGTGGCTAATCAATATGGTAAGACCGCTACTTTTATGCCAAAACCAATTGTAGGAGACAATGGTTCTGGTATGCATTGCCATCAATCTATTGTTAAAGATGGTAGAAATATTTTTGCTGGTAACATGTATGGTGGTTTGTCTCAAGAAGCTTTATGGTATATTGGTGGTATTATTAAGCATGCTAAAGCACTTAATGCTTTTACCAATCCATCAACTAACTCATACAAACGTTTAATTCCTCATTTTGAAGCTCCTGTGATGTTGGCATACTCTGCTTCAAATCGCTCTGCTTCAATACGTATTCCATATGCTCAAAATCCAAAGACAGCACATATTGAAGTAAGATTCCCAGATTGTACTGCCAATCCATATTTAGCCTTTGCTGCTATGTTAATGGCAGGTCTTGATGGTATTAATAATAGAATTAATCCAGGCGATCCTATGGATAAAAATCTTTATGATTTACCACCTGAGGAGGCTGATCATATTCCACAAGTATGTGGCTCTTTAGCAGAAGCTTTAGATGCACTAGAAGCTGATCATGATTTCTTAACCGAAGGCGGTGTCTTCTCTGAGGATATGATTAAAGCTTATATTGATATTAAGCGTGAAGAAAGCTCAAAGGTTATGAATGCCCCACATCCTGTTGAGTTTGAGTTATACTATAGTCTTTAATTAATCTAAATACTCCACCTAAGAACTTAGGTGGAGTAAATTACAAAACTTGTAAAGTTCGTTCTAAAATTTATCTGCTTATTAGCCAATATTACTCATCAAGTTCACTAACTTTAATTTTTATACGTTTTTTGTGTTTATTAGCTATATGTACAGATGAACCTACAATATCTCCTGTAGCTTGAGCCAAACTTAAGATTGATTTTGGTACATCTTCACCAGTACCTTTACGAGCTAAGTGTAAAGAAGAGCAAAATTGAGCACCAATTAAAGTTAAAATCCAATTGATATTAATCCAAATCATAACAACAGGAATAGCAGCTAAAGCTCCATAAATAGTTTCATATGATGAAAAATTTAGAATAAATATTGAGAAAATCTTTTTAGCTAGTTCAAAAGCTACAGTAACTAAAATAGCAGTTAATAGGGCATCTTTAAATCTAACATTAACTGTTGGTACAATCATATAAATAGCACAAAATACTATGAGCTCTATAATAATAGGAGTTATTAGATAAATAAATCTTATTGATAAGCTTAATTCATTATTATCATACATTAAAGAAAGAGCAATTAAGCGTGAGCTTAGGGAGATAATAATACCTAAAGCCAAAGGTCCCACAGTTAATAAAGTCCAATAAATAGCAAAGGTCATAGAGAGTTTACGTTTGCCACCTTTGAAGATTTTATTAATAGTAGTATCTACTGATCTAATTAGCAATAATGATATGACAAATAAAGCAATAATACCTGTAATTGTCATTTGAGCCGCTTTTGAAATAAAAAGATCTATATAGTCTGCAACAGCAGAGGAAAATACAGGTAAAAAGTTTGATGTAGCAAAGTTTTTAAGCTCTTCTTTTAAAGGCTCAAAAGCAGGAATCATTGTAAAGATAGATAAAATTACAGTTAGAGCAGGCACTAATGCTAAGGTAGTTGTGTATGACAATGATGCTGCTTCTAAAAAGATATTATCTTTTTTAATTTTATTTATAAAATATTTAATTAAATCCACGATTATTACCTAGTTTTTAGTATTTTTAGAGGTTTTTGCTCTTTGCTTTTGCTTTTGCAAAAGTAAGGTATCAATTTCTTGGTAAATTTTAGCAAGTTTACTACTTATTTTAATAAAATTAAATGTGACAAGCTCATCTTTTTTATGTTCATTAGTGTTAAATAAGCCTGCAAGTTTGGTTTGTCTGTTTATAGGAGTTAACTTTATTTTTATATCAGGATAATTACCATCAAAGGTTAAAGTCGTTTTATTATCATAGATATTAGAAGAAAATAGAGCATTACCTATAATATTTAGTTTATTTAGATCAAAATTAAAATTTGCATCAACTTGATTTGAGGTCAAATTAAATTTTGATTTTAAATTTAGTTTGTTAGCATTTAAACTAGCATCTGTTTTTAGATTATATATACCTACATCACTAATAAATAATGCTTCATATAATTGTTTAGGGGTTAAAGTACGTGTTTTGCTATCACCACCATTAATCAAATCAAGACCAAAACGTGAGATTAAAACTTCATCAGCAACAAGATTAAAGCTACCTTGAGCGTTTTTTAAAATATCTTTACCTTTACTTCTAAAGTCTAAATCAAATGAAACTTTACCATAAAAAATATTAGGTATAAGATTTGAATTTAGATCAGATAGATCAAAATCACTAGCACTAGCTAACATAAAACTTTGTCCATTTTTTTGCGATAGAGTAAGAGCACCTGACATATGTGAGTTTTTAAATTCAATATTAGGTATAGACAAGTTAATGACATCAGAGCTTAATGTTGCAATAGTAGTTATGTTTTTAATATAGAGATCAGAATAAAGAATATTAGTGGCATCAATACTAATAATACCTGCTTTACTTTCTATAATCTTAGTATCCTTAATATTGAGATTTGATCCATTAATATTAAGTTTCTCAATAGAAATAGGTAATTTATTAACAAAAGATAGAATATTAAGATTATTAAGTTCAAAAGATTTTAAGGTGATATTATAAAGTTGGGATAATTTTTTTATAAAATTTAAATGCTCTAAATTAAATTCAAACTTAGTATTATTAATACTTAAATCATCAAAATAGAGCTTATGTTCATTAAAGTCTAAAGTAGTTTGTGTTTTAACTTTACCTTCAAGAAAATTTGAATTAAGACTTACATAAAGTACTTTATCTTTTAAATTTAATTTAACTTTATTTTCAGTTAAACCTAAAGCTAGCTTTAAAGCAGCAATTTCATCTATATTAGCATTAAAATCTACAAAGCTAAGATCATTGTTAGTAAGATTTAGATTTAAGCCATTACCATTAATATTATTTAAATTTAAGTCATTTAAAAATATTCCAAGATTGGTACTATAAAACTTATTTGCACTAAGTTTTAGTTTACTATCTAGCTTTTTAAGATCTTTAATAATTAATTTAGCAGCATAAAGCTCATCAAACTGTAAGTTAGAAGTGCTAATATCAATTAAAACTTGATTACTATTAATAGTACCACCTAGTAGTTGAGCATAAAAATTGGTACAAAGATAAAATTTGTTTTGTTTAGTATAATCAAAACTTAGAGCTCTAAGTTTATATTGTTCATAAGGACTTGCAGTAATTTTTTGTAAATTAAGATTACCACTATCAGCACTAAGCTTACCTTCAACAAAAGAAACATTATTAAGCTGTAAATTGGAGTTCTTTGCTTTAATATTAAATACTTCAAAGTTTGAGTTCTCAATTCTTAAACTTTGAACTTTAAAATCCGTAAATTGTGCTAAGCTTTGTTCTATATTTTCTTGATCTTTGGCATCATAACTTAAGTTATTTAAATATAAGTCTTTAATATAAAGTTTATTATTAAATAAAAAATCTACAGCATCATATTCAATGTATAAACTTCCAATATTTACACTGTTAAAAGCAACATTGCTAAGGCTGATAGTGTTTGGATATAGTAAAGAAAAATCTACATTTTCAATCTGCAGCTCAAGACCTGTATGATCTTTTATATATTTAATCAAAGGCTCTTTAACTCTTTGACCATTAAAATAAAGCACAAAAGATGTAGCTATTACCAAAAATATCAAACTAAAGATTAATAAAAAACTTTTAAGCTTACTTGTGCTAGCTTTAGATTTCAAACTTGTCATTTTGCTCCATAGTATGACTAAACCATCTTAAAATAAGTCTATCACACAAACTTTCATCAGTCTTAATTAGATCATAAGCAACTGTTCTTGCTTCTTCAACTAAAGCAAAATCTCTATTTACATCAGCAACTTTAAAATTATTAAATCCAGATTGTGCTGTACCTACAATATCTCCAGGACCACGTAAAATTAAATCTTGTTTAGCTATTTCAAAACCATCATTAGTTTTACGCATTATATTTAAACGTTGTCTTGCAATATCATTATTATCTACATCTTTATGTAAAAGCAGACAATATGATTGTGTACCACCTCTGCCAACACGACCACGTAGTTGATGTAATTGTGCTAGGCCCAATCTATCAGCATTTTCAATAATCATAACAGAAGCATTAGGTACATCTACACCAACTTCAATAACAGTAGTAGCTACCAAAATATTGATTTGTCCTTTAACAAATCTATCCATTACTAAGTTCTTTTGTAAACTAGATAGAGCTCCATGTACTAAACCAATATTTAAATTTGGCAGTTTTTCTTGTAATAATTTATGTATTTGTATTGCAGAACTTGCATCAATATTTTCGCTTTCTTCAATTAAAGGGCATACCCAATAGACTTGTACTCCTTTAGAGCAGATGTTTTCAACTCTTTTTATCACATCATTTTTTCTATTTTCATGGATAATAGCTGTTTCAATAGGTTTACGGCCTCTTGGTAATTCATCAATAATGCTTACATCAAGATCTGAATATAAAGCAAGCTGCAATGTACGAGGAATAGGGGTTGCTGTCATAGCTATTTGATGCATTGCCATATCTTTTGGGGCTTTATTTAATAAAGCTTCACGCTGTTCTACACCAAATCTGTGTTGTTCATCAATAATGGCAAGTTGTAAGTTTTTATAATTAACACCAGCTTGAAAAATTGCATGAGTACCAATAATAACTTGAGCTATACCTGTACTTATATCTTTTAAAACTAAGCTTTTATCTTTTTTAGATAAAGAGCTATTTAAAAGTACTACTTTGATATTGAGTTTTGAGAGTATTGAATTTATTTTATAAAAATGCTGTATAGCTAAAAGCTCAGTTGGTGCTAGTAAAACGCTTTGGGCACCATTTGCTGCAACTTGAGCTAAGGTCATAATAGCCACTAAAGTTTTACCACTGCCTACATCACCATGTACTAAGCGCATCATTGCTTGAGCTTTATTTAAATCTGTTGTTATCTCATTAAAAACTCTTAACTGAGCATTAGTTGGTTTAAAGCTGAGTAAATTTAATAATTGTTGCTGTATGTTGTCATTATAGTGAATAATGGCAGCTTGCTTATGTAATAAATTACGTTTAATTGAGAGCAATACTAATTGATAGGCTACAATTTCTTCAAAGCAAATACGTTTAAAACTATCAAGATCTTCTATTTTAAGCTCTTTATGATCAGCATTTGGTTTTGGGTAATGCGTTTGTAATATAGCTTCTTGTAAGCTTAGTTTATAAGGATTGTTTTTATTTGGTAATAACTCTTCAATAGGGTTTTCCTCAAGATAGGTCAGTGCTGATTTTACTATTTTACGCATACTGCCTTGAGGCATTTTATCTGTTAAAGGGTAAATAGGTGTTAAAAATTGCTCTAAAACTACTTGATCTTGATTATGTAAAAATTCAGCTTCAGGATGTACAAATTGATAGCATTGATTATATACATCATATTTTACACTGCCAAAAAGCAGTACGCGTCTGCCTCTGACAAAATTTTGTATAAAAGAATGATAGATATTAAAAAATACAGCATCAATAGTACCGCTGCCATCATCAATACTAACACGTAAAATTGTAGATTTATTATTATTTATTGTTTTTTGAGCTGTGACTTTACCTTCTACTAAATAATTGCCATCTTGCTTAATATCAGCTATTTTAGGCATAAAGGTTTTATCAAGATAACGCAATGGTAAGTGTAAAATTAAGTCAAATAAGTTATTGATATTAATATTGTATAGTTTATTAGCAAACTTTGGTCCAACGCCTGCTAGTGTTTGAATGTCTATTAAATGTAAGTATTTATCTGCAGCTTGTGCCATATTACAACCTAACTTTCTGTCATCTATAATAATTGTTTAATGATTAAAGAGGCTTTAAAACGTTTGACTCTCTTTAATATTTGCTTTACAGCAATAGGATAATCATCAAATTTTTGCAAATCATCAACACTATTAATTTGTTTTGTGTGTTTTAGAATAAATTGTTGTTCATGTTTAAATTTTTCTTGCATTAAAAGATTAGGGTCATGAACAACAATACCATTTTCTAAATCTAAAGCCCAAGCTCGTGGGTTTAAATTATTTCCTGTAATAATTGCAAAATTCCTATCTACATAAATGCCTTTTAAGTGATAAGTATTTTTATTATCTTGCCATAAATGTACTGTTAATTGTTTGCTGTTAATAACATCTTGATGTTTTTGTATAAATTCACATAAATTTTGTTCGTAAATATATGGTATAGCACCAATGGTATTAAACTCTTCATCCTCATGAATATAAAAATCATTAGCTACTTTATCTCCTACTACTAATTGAATTTTAATTCCACGTGCAAGAGCATCATCAATAGCCTTTAAAATAGCTTTAGGTGGATTAAAATAAGGAGTGCAGATAAATATTTGTGTTTTAGCTGCATAAAATAACCATAAAATAGCTTTATTTAAACTATTATTTTGTTTACCTAAACCAACAATGGGTGTTAAGCCTATTTGATTATTTTTTATTTTACTATTATTTATTTTATATTGTGTATTGACTAAATGACGGCGTAATTGTTTAATTTCATCTTTTATTTCTTTAACATCAGGGATTTTACCTTGACAAAAATCTTGTACTGCAAAATTAATATGAAAAGCTTCATTAGTATATTTACAAAGAGTATCTGCTAATTCTTTTGAATTAATTTCATGATATCGATCTAGCCTATATTTATCTTTATAGCCTAAATATACATTGTTAATACTAGCACCTGAGTATAAAACAGTATTATCAAAGACAAATCCCTTTAAATGTAATACTCCAAAAATTTCTCTTTTTTTAACAGGTACTCCATAGATAGCAGGAGGATTTTTACATTTTGAAGCATATTCATAATAATAGCTGCTATTACTTTCTTGGTTACCTTTACCTATAAGTCCTCTTTGAGCTCTATGATAATCTACATAAATACACACATGTAAATTAGGATTATTAAGTTTAGCTTGCTCAATAGCTTCTAAAATTTCTCTACCAGCCTCATCATTTTGTAAATATAACATGGTCATGATAATTCTATCTTTAGCATGTTTAATATGATATAGAATTCTTTCATGAAAGCTTTGAGGTTTTTCTAAAATATTATAGTCACAAGGTCTTACAGCAATTGTAGGTAATTGCTGCAAACGCGTCATAGCATATAAGGAATTAGGAGTATTTCTTTTAAAAAATAACATTTTAAATTTCAGCTGTTGCTTGATTTAACCAATTAACTTCAAAATCACTTAGGGTTGAGCTAGCACTTTTAACTAAACTATTTACATGTGAATGATAGTTATTAAGCCACTCTCTTTCTTTAGTTGTAAGCATCTCTCTAACAATTAAACGCTTATCAAATGGCACTGCAGTTAATGGTACAAAACAAAGCATATGTTTACAACCTTGCATTGTACATTTTTCTACTACCACTAAATTTTCAAGTCTTATACCATAATGATTTTCTTTGTAAAAACCTGGTTCTATAGAAAGAACCATACCTTCTTCAAGTGGTACTTGTGAATACTTTGTAGAAATACCTTGAGGTCCTTCATGCACAGATAATACATGTCCAACACCATGACCAGTACCATGCTGATAATCAAAACCATAGTCCCAAAGAGGTCTTCTTGCTATTGCATCTAATTGTAAACCAGAAGTGCCACGTGGAAAAATTGTAGTAGTTAATGATATATGAGCCTTTAGTACTAAAGTGTACATCCTTTTAATTTCATCATCAAGATTTGGACCTACTAAAACAGTTCTAGTAATATCAGTAGTCCCCTCAAGATAGTGGGCACCACTATCAATTAAGTAAATAGGATCAACACCTAGTTTTTTAGGAGTATTGATCTCTTTAAAGTTATAGTGACACATAGCAGCATTTGCACCAATTGCAGAAATAGTATCAAATGATGGCTCTATATAATCACCTTCAACTTTTCTAAAAGATTCAGCTCTTTCACTAAGTTTTGCTTCATCAATATCTTCAACTTTTTTTATGTAACTATCAAGGTCAACTATATTATCAACTTGTGTGACATCATCAAGCCAGGCTAAAAAACGACACATGGCTACACCATCTTTTAGGTGGGCTTTATGCATACCTGCAATTTCTAAATAATTTTTCTTAGCTTTAGGCAGTTCACATAGATCAAGACCTTGAATAAGTTTAGTAGCACCTTCTAATAAGATGCCAATAATCTTAGCATTAGTAGCTTTTGGATCAACATAAACAGTACATTTTGAGCTATTTAAACGTTCAAGTAAATCATCAAATCTATCAGGTGGAAAAATATCAATATGACCATAATGTTCTTCTAGATCATCTAAAATATCATCATTAAAACGCTCTTCATCCACATACCATTCAATAGCTTCATTTGAGTAAGCTACTAAGCGTGAGTTGATTACAGGTAAAGAGGCTTTATCTCTACCTCTAATATTTAAAAGCCAACAAATATTTTGCGGACTTGAAATGATAGTAGCATCTATATTATTTTTACGTAAACTAGAGGCTAGATTTTGTCTTTTGACTAAGCTTGGTAAACCATTGTATTCATCTGGGTAGATTTGTACAGCACTACAAGGTGCTTTAGGTCTATCATCCCAAATTAAATCAACTAAAGAACCATCATACCCTATTAGGTGAATTTCAGCAGTTTTAAGAGCCTTTTTAAATTCTAAATATTGCTCATAGCTTATTGTAGTAAGATCAATGCCGACTCGGGCTTGACGAGGCAATTTGTGTATTAAAAACTCACATTCATTTAGTTCTGAGCGATTAATTATAGAATATATATCAGTATCTATTTGTTCTTTAGCTTGTACCAAATATCTACCATCAGTAAAAAGTGCACAAGCTTTTAATTCAGTATATTGCTCTTGAGTTTGCTTATTGATTAAAGGTTCATGATTTTTTTTAGTTTCATTTATATTCTTGATAATTACTAAATTAGCAGCTGAACCACTAAAACCGCATACATATAAAATTCTTTGACAATCATCACTAAGCTCATAAGATAAATACTCATCATCATGAGTAATTATTAAAGCATCTAGATTTTTAGTTTTCATGACGTCAAATAATGAATGTAATCTGTCTTTATATACTTGTTTGCTGATCTTAGTCATAACACTCTCTTACTCTACAGTGGTTATATCTTACGATTTTATCACAATTGTTTTAACAAACATTCGTAATTATCTGTCTAAAAATTAAAAAATAGCTAAAACTAGTAAGTTAGCTATATCAAATTTGAGTTTATTTATAGTTTAAGCATAAATTAACTTTATGTTTTTATTTTAGATTTATTGTTTTTAATAAAATTTTTTATCAATTAGTTATTTAATAAGTAAAACTTCATCAAAATTAGCAGTATTCTTACTTAGAATTGACTAGAGTAGTTTACAAAAATTATTAAAATTACACTATAATTATAACAAGGCAAGATCATTTAATTAAATAGCAAATTTTTTAGATATAAAAGCTGTATTTCTATTTTGCAAATAGACATAATTGTTTTTTGTAATTTAAGCAAATTTATCTAATAACTATATAAATACTTAGTAAATTATCAAAATACAAGTTTAATTAAGACTTGTACCTAAGTAGGTTTAAAATAGATTAAAATAGCCTGCTATAGATAAAAGGAGAATTATATGCTTAAAGACTGGATAATTGAGGCAAGACCTCGTACTTTGTTATTAGGTGCTTCTAATTGTTCTTTAGGCTGTGCCTTAGGTTTTTATTATGGCAATGTTAATTTTTACAACATTATTGTAGCATTACTGATTATTATCACAGGATGTCTTTTGCAAATTATTTCAAATTTAGCTAATGACTATGGAGATGCTTGTAAAGGTTCTGATGGGGCAAATAGATTAGGACCTCAGCGTGCTATTATGACTGGTGCTATTAGTTTAAAAGAGTTAAAACATAGCATGGTATATGTTATATTAGCAGCTTGTTTTACTGGATTTTTAGCTGTGTTTATGTCATTCCCAAATGATATTAACAGTTTAGCTTGGTTTATTTTTTTAGGTGTTATCTCAATTACTGCAGCACTATTTTATACTATAGGTATGGCCTATGGATATAAAGGACTTGGTGACTTAGCTGTATTTATTTTCTTTGGTGTCTTAGCAATTTTAGGTCCACAAATTATGATAGCTAATGTAAGTGGTGGAGGTATTGAGATCTATCCAGATGCCGCTTTATTGTGTATGTCAGTAGGTTTTGCTTCTGTTATGGTTTTGCATGTAGCTAATATGCGAGATATTGCAGAGGATACAATAAATGGCAAAAGAACTTTAGCTGTAAGATTGGGTTATAAATTAGCTTCTTTTTATCATATAGGTCTATTAATAGCTACAACTATTTTATCTTTTATAGCTTGTTTTGTTTCACATAAAGGGTGGCAAATTTCTATCATAGCTTTGGCTTTAATTCCTTTGTTAGCATCAAGTTATAGAGCTGTAAAAAATGTAAAAGATGGTAAAAAAGTAGCATTAGAATTAAAATTTACAGTATTAGGTGTATTTTTCCATAATATTGCTTGGATTTTAGTTTTATGTATAGATTTTTGGGTTTATAGAATTTAATAAATTAAAAGTAGGTTAGAACATGGCAGTAAGAGAAGTATTAGTTTTTCCTCATAACAAATTAAGAACAAAAGCAAAAGAAGTTAGTGTTTTTGATGATGAATTAAAAACATTAATTCAAGATATGTTTGATACTATGTACGCAGATGATGGTATTGGACTTGCTGCTCCTCAAATTGGAGTTGATAAACGAATTGTAGTCATGGATGTGGCATCAAATGATGGTAAATCTAGTGAGCAAATAGTATTAATTAACCCAGTGATTACCAAAAAAGAAGGTGAGGTAATATCAAATGAGGGTTGTTTATCAGTGCCAGAATATAGAGCAGATGTTAATAGAGCTGAAAAAATTACTATTGAAGCATTAAATGCAGAAGGTGCTCCTGTAGTATATGAAGCAGATGGTCTATTAGCTATTTGTATGCAGCATGAGCTTGATCATTTAGATGGTGTATTATTTATTGATTATTTATCAAGATTAAAAAGAGATAGATTATTGACTAAATATAAAAAATATAAAAAGGAAAGAAATTTAGAGTAAGTATTTCATTTGTAAATTAATAAACTAAGAAACACATATCAAGAAATATTAAGTAAAATTTAATAAAAGGTTGAGGATCTATGTCAAAAAAAATAGTTTTTGCAGGTACACCTGAGTTTGCAGCTAAACATTTATTAGCATTGATTGAAGCTAAAGCAAATGTTGTAGCTGTATATACACAACAAGATAAAAAAGTAGGACGTGGTCATAAACTTACTCCTTCACCTGTAAAGTCCTTAGCCTTAGAGCATGGTATTGAGGTATTTACACCTTTAAATTTTAAAGAGCAAGATACAATTGAGCAATTACGTGCTTTAAAGCCTGATCTTATGATAGTGGTAGCTTATGGTGTTATTTTACCTCAAGCAGTACTAGATATTCCTACCTTAGGCTGTATTAATGTCCATGGATCTTTGCTTCCTCAATATAGAGGAGCTGCTCCTATTCAAAGAGCTTTATTTGATGGGCAAAGTCAAACTGGTATTACCTTAATGCAAATGAGTTTAGGTTTAGATTCTGGTGATATGTTGTTTAAAGAAAGTTTGGCAATCAGTGATGATGATACTTCAGAAAGTTTATTTGAAAAATTAGCTCTAGTAGGTTCAAATTTATTAGTAACTAAACTTGATGACATCTTAAATGGTAACATAAACCCTCAAGTACAAGATGAAAATCTAGTAAGCTATGCTAAAAAATTAGATAAGAGTGAATCTTTAATTGATTTTAGAAATGATGTTTTATTTATTGACAGACAAATTAGAGCATTAAATCCTTGGCCTATTGCTACTTTTAAATGTAAAGATAAACTATTTAAAGTTTTTAAAGCTAAAGGTGAGCGTTTAGAGCATAACTATCAACTTGGTCAATTAGTTGAGATTAACAAAGATTATATCAAAATAGCTTGTAGTAATGGCATATTAACTGTTTACACTATACAAGAAGCTGGGAAGGGGCAGGTAAATGCTGGAGCTTTATTTAAAAGTAAAAAAGATGTATATGTTAAAGGCTTAATCTGTAATGAGTAAGATAGTAAAAGCTAAGCAAATAGCTAAGTCTACACAAAGTAGAGTATGTATTGCTAAAATTATTGCAGATGTTTTTGCAGGTCACTCATTAACTGATGCTTTTAAACTATATTTAGCACAGGTAGATGTTAAGGATAAAGCTTTTGTTAAAGAAGTATGCTATGGTGTTCTGCGTCATTATAGTTTACTAGATGCTAGTGTTAAAAAGTATTTGACAAAAAAATTAAAGCAAAAGTACATCTTAGTACACTATATTTTAGTTAGTGCTTTTTATCAATTGCATTTTTTAAAGCAAAAAAGTCATGCTGTAGTAAATGAAAGTGTTAATGCTTGTTATGCTTTAGGACTAGGAGAGCTTAGCAAGTTAACAAATGGATTGCTGCGTAATTTTATTCGTGATGATTTAGCCTTAATCTCAAGTACAAAACTTGAGATTAAATATTCATATCCTAGCTTTCTAATAAAAAAAATAGCAGCTAAAGTAACAGAAGATAAGCTTATAAGCTTACTTGAAAATGGTAATGCACATGCACCTATGTTCTTACGTGTAGAAAATAGTAAGATTGCTACAGATGAATATTTAAATATACTAAAGCAGCATGGAATTAAAGCTAGTATTTGTCCAATTTGTCCTAGTGCTATTAAGCTTGATAAATCTCTTGAAGTTACAAATATTCCTTTATTTGAGCAAGGTTTTGTAACTGTACAAGATTTAAGTGCACAAATGGCTGCTAAGTTTTTACCATTAAAAGATTATGATGTAGTGCTTGATGCTTGTGCTGCACCAGGTGGTAAAAGTGCACATTTGCTAGATATCAATAATACTATAACGCTTTATGCTTTTGATGCACAACAAGAACGAGTAGAGCTTATTAATTCAACTTTAACTCGCCTGCAAAGACATGCTCATGTACAACAATATGATGCAAGATATCTACATCAATTAAATTTAGATTTTGATGCTATTTTATTAGATGTACCATGTTCTGGTACAGGTGTGATTAGGCGTCATCCTGATATTAAATGGTTAAGACGAGAAAGTGATTTTACTCAGCTTGTCGCTTTACAATATGAAATACTGCAAAGTGCTTTTAAAAGACTAAAAATAGACGGTTTTTTACTATATACTACCTGTTCTATAGTGTATGATGAGAATGAGGGACAAATACGTAAGTTTTTAAGCGAGCATAAAAGCGATGTTAAACTTATACCTCTTAAAATAAATAATCAAAGTTTTGATTATTATCAAAGATATACAGGCACAGATGCATCTGATGGATTTTTTTATTCATTATTGCAAAAAATTGCATAGAGGTTTGTTGTGAATATAATAATTGTAGGCTCAAATGCAATTGGTGTAGAGCTTGCTGAGTATCTAGTAAATGGAGGTCATGCAGTAACTTTAGTTGATAAGCCGTCAACTGAGATGACGCAAATTGGAAATCGCCTCGATTTAAGAGTAGTACAAGGCATGCCTTCTTATCCATCAATACTAAAAAAAGCAGGAGCTGAAAATGCTGAGCTTATTGTTGCTACTACACAAGATGATGAATTAAATATTGCAGTATGCTCAGTAGCTTCATCGTTGTTTAGAATTCCAAGAAAAATAGCTAGAATTAGAGCTACAGAATATTTACAAGAAAAAGATGAGCTTTTTGGCAATGATTCAATACCAATTGATCATATTATTTCACCTGAGCATTTAGTTACTGATACTGTTTTAGATCTAATTAATTTTTTAGGAGCTATGGCAGTAAGCCATTTTTGTAATAATAGAGTTCTTGTGATACAAGCAAAAGCTAAAGTAGGTGGTGAATTAATTGGTAAGCCAATTAAATTACTTGACAGTTATGATAAAAAAGCTAAATTTCTAGCTCTTTATCGTAATAATATGTTACTTGAAAAATATCAAGATGAAGTATTACAAGTAAATGATGAGGTATTTTTCTGTGCTGAAAGTTCAAGAGCTTTACATTTTTTAAGTGCTCTTACACAGCTACAAAAAAGAGATAAAAATATTTTTATAGCTGGTGGTACTCATATTGCAGATGTGCTTGCAGTACGTTTAAGTCAAAAATATAGAGTAAAATTGTTAGAGCCATCAGAACAAAGAGCAGAGCGTATTGCAAGTAGATTTAAAGATACTTCAGTTGAGTTATTTTGTGCAGATCCTACCAATCTAGATTTTTATTATGAAGAGCATATTGAAAAAAGCTCACTTGTAATAGCAGCAACGCCTTTTGATGAAAGTAATGTGATGACATCTTTAATTTTGCGTAAACTAAATAATATGCGCACAATTTCTATTTTAAGAAATAAAACTTTTATTGATTTACAAAAAGGTGTAGGTCAAGAAGGTGATATTGTAGTCTCTCCAAAGGATGCTACAATTTCAGCATTATTATCTAATATTAGGCAAGAGGGTGTTGAAAAAGTTAGACTTTTCAGGCAAGGCAGTTCTGAGGTTTTAGAGCTTAGAGTAAGAGGCTCAAAAATTGGTTCTAAGATTGTAGGTAAAAAGTTAGATGATATACACTTACCTAAAAATGCTTTTGTAGGCTTAGTTGTGCGTGATGGTGCTGTTTTAAAAATAGATAATGATTTTAGATTTGCAGATGAAGATAGATTAATTGTCTATTTACATGATCAAACACAAAGTCGAGCATTAGTTAAACTCTTTAAACCACGCTCATTCTGGATAGGCTCATGGTAGTAAATTTTCGTGTTATTGCGTTGTTGTTAGGTCCTGCTATTATTGGTTTGGGTCTTGTTGCACTTATCCCTGCAATCTATGCTTTAATAACTAAAACGCCAGGTTTTGGTTATTTTGTAACAGTCTCCTTTTTTGCTATCAGTTTAGGTTATGGTTTAAAAAGTATAGGAGAAAGCAGTGCTAAAGTTAAAGTCTCAATTAGAGATTTATTTATTTTTACTGCTTCACTGTGGTTTATTTCTACAGCTATCAGTGCTTTTCCATTTTTTATGATGCTTGAGGATATTGATATTGAAGCTGCTATTTTTGAAAGTGCTTCTGGTTTATCCACTACAGGTTCAACCGTAATTGTTAATTTAGATATCAGACCTCCTGCTATATTGCTATGGCGTTCTATATTACAGTATTTAGGAGGTATAGGATTCGTAGTTTTAGCTGTTGCTGTATTACCAAATGTTGCTTTAGGTGGCATGAGTATCTTTAAAACAGAATCTACTTCTTTTGATGGTTCAACTAAATTTACTCCTCATATGAAAACTATGGCTCTTGGCTTAATTGCATGGTATTTTGGGCTTTTAATTATTTGCTCTATAAGCTATGTGATGGGTGGGCTAGATTGGTTTTTAGCTATAAATACAGCAATGTGTACTATAGCTACAGGTGGTATGATGCCAATAGATAGTTCTATGAATGAACTAGGACCATGGGTGCATTATACAGCTATATTTTTTATGTTTTTATCTTCATGTCCTTTCTTATTAGCAATAGCTTCAATAACTAGTATGTCGCTTGCTTTTTTTAAGGATCAACAAGTTCGTGGATTATTTATTTTTTGTTTAACTATCAGTGGTTTTGTTGCTTTATCTTTAATTTATTATGATGGTTATGATCTAGAAAAAGCTATACGTGTAGCATTATTTAATGTAGTTTCTGTTATTTCAACTTCAGGTTTTGCTCTTGAGGATTTTAACAATTGGAATAATTTTGCTACCTTACTATTCTTTATCATTTTAGGTATTGGAGGTTGTTCTGGTTCATCTTCAGGAGGCATTAAATTTTTTAGACTGCAGGTTTGTTTTTCTATGTTTAAAGCTCAAATAAGAAAAAGTATACACCCC
The DNA here is from genome assembly GCA_944389785.1 of uncultured Anaerobiospirillum sp. Classification (GTDB taxonomy): domain Bacteria; phylum Pseudomonadota; class Gammaproteobacteria; order Enterobacterales; family Succinivibrionaceae; genus CALXNP01. The sequence continues at coordinate 16,182 of CALXNP010000003.1, read as the reverse complement.
CATCAAGTTATATATCCAAGTTTTAATGGACAATTTGTTAATTCAGATACTTTACGTTCTATTATTACGTATATAGTTGCTTACATTTTGGTATTGTTTGTTTCAAGTTTACTTGCTACTATGCTTGGGCTTGATTTAACAGACGCTTTTTCAGGATCTTTAAGTTGTTTATCTAATGTCGGTCCTGCTATTGGTCAAAATTTAGGTCCAAATGGTAATTTTGCTAATTTAAGTGGATCACTACATTTGCTTTTTGCCTTTGATATGATCTTGGGTAGATTGGAGATTTTACCTGTATTATTGTGTATAACTAAGACATTTTGGAAGTAATATATCAGGAGATATTATGCTGTTTAACGATCCTACATTACAATCTTTAAAACAAAAATTTGAACAAGATAAGGTAAAAAAAGAAGGAATTATAAAAACAACAGGTAAAGGTTTTGGTTTTTTAGAGTGCACAAACAAAATGTCATTTTTCATACCTGCAAAATATATGAAAAATGTTCTACATGGAGATAAGGTTGTAGCTGTTATTGAAAAATTTGATAATGGTAGGGAAATTAAAGAGCAGGCTATACCTGAGAGTTTAGTTAATAGTGTACTTGAGCGTTTTTGTGCTAGAGTTTACCGTTATAAAAATAGTTATAAGGTTATATGTGATGATGTTAATCTTAAACAAGAAATTTCTGCAGATGATCATAGAAAAGATAAATCAATTAAATTAGAAGATGGTGATTTTGTAATTTGTAAGCTAACAAAGCATGCTTTAAAAGATAATGTATTTAAAGCAAGTATCAAAGAGTTTGTGGCTAAAAAAGATGATCCAAAACTACCATGGACAGTAAGCTTAAGAACTTTAGATTTACCTTTAGAGCCTCCTGCTTATGATGAAAATGAACTTAAATATAAAGATGGTGATTTATTCCATGAAGATTTAACTCATTTACCTTTTGTTACTATAGATAGTGAAAAAACAAAGGATATGGATGATGCTATTTATGTAGAGAAAATAAATGATGATTTTATTTTATATGCAGCTATTGCAGATCCTAGTGCTTATATCAGTTATGCCGATACTCTAGATAAAGAAGCAGAGCATAGAGCTTTTTCTATATATTTGCCTGGTAGAGATATTCCTATGCTGCCACGTGCATTATCAGATGATTTATGTTCTTTAATTGAAAATCAAGAGCGATCTTCTTTAGTCTGTAAGTTTAAAGTACTTGCTGATGGTTCTATTTGTTTAGATACAGCTAAATTTTATTTAGCCAAAATTAAATCATATCGTCGTTTAAATTATAACGATGTGTCTGATTATCTAGAAAAAGGGATTGTTGCTCAAACATTAAATTTAGATGATACAGTTAGTTGCTGTTTAAAGAATTTAGAAGATTTTGCTAAGGCTCGTGATAAATATAGACAATTGAATGCAGCAAGTTTTAAGAATCGTCCTGATTATAATTTTGTGCTCAAAGATGATGGCTCATTGGATCATATTGAGCTTAACTTTAGACGTATAGCTAATCAAATTGTTGAAGAATGTATGATTAGTGCTAATTTGGTAGCTGGTCATACTTTAGCTACAGAATATGGCTATGGTATTTTTAATACTCATGCAGGTTTTGATCTTAGATATAAAAAGGAAATAATAGAATTATTAGTTTCTCAAGGTTATGATAAAACTGAAGATGAAAATATAAGCACAATTGAAGGTTTTAGTGAGATAAGACGTTATGCTAATAATACTAATAATATGTATTTAGATAGCAGAATTAGAAAATTACAAGAATATTCTCAAATTAGCAGTAAGCCTGGACCTCATTTTGCACTTGGTGTTAATAATTACGCTACTTTTACATCACCTATACGTAAATATGGTGATTTATTAAATCATAGATTATTGAAAGCTTTTATAACAGGTCAAAAAGATAAGATAAAGCTACCTCTTGATGAGATTATTGATCAGATGAATGTTGCTCGTCGTATTAATCGCAGTGTTGAGCGCAATGTTAAAGATTGGCTGTATGTTGATTATTTACAAAATGATATGCTCTCAAAAAAGGTTTTTAAAGCTGAAGTTTTTGATGTTACAAGAGCAGGTATTAGGCTAATTTTACTTGAAAATGGTGCTATGGGCTTTATGCCAGCTTCAATGTTAAGTGCTGGTGTAAGTCAAGTTGAAATTAACAATAGCACTTATCAATGTTTAGTAAATGATAAGGTAGTAATGCAATTAGGAGATGAGGTTGAGGTTACTATCAATAGCATGAACAAAGATACCCGTTCTATAATATTAGAACTTGTACATAAGTTTTAATAAATATTAATTTTGGCACTAAAAATTTTTTAAACACTCCCATCATAATTTTAAACTTTGATGGGAGTATTTTGCTTAATCTATAATGCCAGATTGTTTTAATAGAGCATTTACATCAGGTTTTCTTCCTCTAAAAGCTATAAAGGCTTTCATAGGATCAATAGATCCGCCTACTGCCATAATATAATCTCTAAAGTTATCACCAACATGTTTGTTAAAGATGCCTTCTTCTTCAAATTTAGCAAAAGCATCAGCTGCTAAAACTTCAGCCCATTTATAACTATAATACCCTGCAGCATAACCACCTGCAAAAATATGATTGAAGCTATGAGCAAAACGATTATCTTTATATTGTGGTGTTACACTAACTTGAGCTCTAACATCTGCTAAAACTTTAGCTACAAAGTCATCAGCAGCTTCATCGTTATATTCTAAATGTATTCTAAAATCAAATAGAGCAAATTCTATCTGACGTAGCATCATCATAGCACTTAAATAGTTTTTAGCTTTAAGTAATGCTTCAAGCTTGTCTTTTGGTAGTGGACTGCCATCATTAATATTTGAAGATAGGAAGTTTAGAACCTCTTCTTGCCAAGCAAAGTTTTCATTAAATTGACTAGGTAGTTCTACAGCGTCCCAAGGTACTCCATTAATACCAGAAACATCTGCAATATCAACTCTTGTTAAGAGTAAGTTTAATCCATGACCAAATTCGTGGAATAGTGTTACTACCTCATCATGAGTAAGTGTTGGTGTTTTATTAGCAACAGGTGCACTAAAATTACAAACAAGATATGCTACAGGTAGTTGAAGAGCACCGTCTTGGCGATAGCGACGTGACATACATTCATCCATCCAAGCTCCGCCACGTTTACCTTCTCGTGCATAAAGATCTAAATAGAAACTACCTATACGTGCATCAAATTTATCATAAACATCAAAGCATTTAACATCCTCATGCCATACATCAACACCTAAACGAGGTCTAAAGCTTATAGAAAAGACACGTTTAGCACATTCAAATAAACCATTAATAACTTTGTCTACAGGGAAATATTGACGTAATAGCTCATCATTATAAGAGTATAATTTTTGCTTGAGTTTTTCACTATAGTAAGCCACATCATAAGGCTCTAGTTTTTCTATACCATCTTGTTCTTTAGCAAAATCACGTAATTGTTGCATTTGCTCTAAAGCACGAGCTTTAGACTTATTAGCTAGCAGCTCTAAAAAATCAATAACTTCTTTTGGATCTTTTGCCATTTTTGAGGCTAATGATAGATGTGCATAACTTTCAAAGCCTAGAAGTTTAGCAAGCTTATGGCGTAATTTTAAAATTTCATTGATATTTTGAGTGTTATCAAATTTTAAAGCTTGTGGTCCTTTATCTGAAGCTCTAGTAACATAGGCCTCATACATCTGTTGTCTTAATTCTCTATTATGTGCATAACTTATTATAGGCAGATAAGATGGTAGATCTAAGGTAAAAACATAACCTTCACAACCTTTTGTACAAGCTGTTTGTTTAGCTAAATCTAAAGCACTTTGTGGTAAGCCTTTTAATTTATCTAACTCATCTTCTTTTATATTGACAAAAAAGCTTTGAGTGGCATCAAGTACATTATTTGCAAAATCTGAGGTTAATTGACTTAATTTTGTTTGTATTTCTACATATTGCTGTTTTTTTTCTTCACTTAAATCTACACCTGATAATTTAAAATCTCTTAAGCTATTTTCAATAGATTTTCTTTGAGCTGCTGTTAATAGATTAAATGCATCAGATTTAGCTATTTTAACTAATACTTCATAAAGTGGTTTATATTGTCCTGCAAAGGAGCTGTATTGAGCAATAAGTGGTAAACATTTATCATGCTCGGCTCTAAATTCTTTATTATTTTTTACTGCATTAAGATGAGAAATTACAGACCAAATTTTAGAAAATTTATCATCAGCCTCTTCAATAGGATTCATTACATTATCCCAAGTTGGGCTATTTTGATGTTTTTCAACAGTATTGATAATAGTCTTTTTGCAATTTTCAATTGCATATTCAACAGCAGGTACAATATGCTCAACTCGTACAAGGCTAAAATTAGGTAAAGATGAGATATTTAAAAGTGGATTGTCTTGCTGTATTGTCATATATACCTCTTCACATATTTGTTATCTAATTTACTAAGTACTTTATACAAATCATATAATAATTTACATAAAGCTGTAAAATATTAATTTAATAATTGATAATAAAAGGTTAATTATGTCAGATAAGACTGATGATATTACAGAAGCAGCAATTGCTAATACTCTTGAAAAACAACAAGATTATACTTTAAGAGAAGGGGATGCTTGTCCTGTATGCGGTGGAAAATTGGTGCTTAAACATGTAGCTAAAAGCTCTTTTTTAGGCTGCTCTAATTATCCAAGCTGTGATTTTACCTATGCTTTGCAAGCAATATCTCATAATATTATTTATAAAACTTTAGATTTAACTTGTCCTAAGTGTCATGCACCTTTATGTATTAGAGGTGGACGTTATGGTGTTTTTATAGGTTGCTCCAACTATCCACAATGTAATTTTATTTATAATCTTAATAAAGTAACACAAGTAGCTTGTCCTATGTGTCAAGGGGGTATACTTGAACAAAGGCGTTCTCGTTCAAATAAAAGTTTTTATGGTTGTTCTAATTATCCAAAATGTAAGTTTACATTAGCAGGTGAGCCTATTGCTAAAAGCTGTCCTGAATGTGGCTTTCCTGTAGTATTTAAAAAGAAAACTACAAAAGGCTATAAGATTGCTTGTGCTAATAGTTTATGCTCATCTAGACATAAAAGAAAATCTTTAGATATTGATATAGAAACTTAAAATTTAATGTATTGAAGAGCAATAAGTGTAATTAACTATACTCAAAAATTAAAAATAAGAAAAAATACTAAAGCAATTTTAGGTTATAAAAAGTTTGTATAAATTTGTTAGAATATGCTGTGGTTATCCTAATGATATACAAATTGAGGAATATTTTATGACAGAGCGTTTTGTATCAATTTTAATGGGTTCAGATTCTGATTTACCACTAGTACAACATACCATTGATATTTTAAAGAGTTTTGAAATTAAAACAGAGGTTAAGGTAGCTTCTGCTCATCGTACTCCTGATGTTGTAGCTGAGTATGTGACTGATGCTCAAAAACGTGGTGCTCAAGTTTTTATTTGTGCAGCAGGTTTAGCAGCTCATTTAGCAGGAGCCGTTGCAGCAAGAACTACTAACCCTGTAATTGGTATTCCTGTAGATGGTGGTCCTTTAAATGGTGTTGATGCTTTATATTCAACAGTTCAGATGCCAGGTGGCATCCCTGTAGCAACAGTAGCTGTAGGTAAAGCTGGTGCTAAAAATGCAGCTTATTTAGCAGCTCAAATTATGGCTTTAGCTGATCCTCAATTAAAACAAAAGGTAGAAGCTGATAGAGCTAAAGCACAACAAGAAGTTATAGCAAAAGATTTAGCTTTGCAACAAAAATTAAATGGCTAAAGGATAAGCTTAAGTACATGTTAGACTTTGCGATACAACAAAGTGCTTTTTATATTAAACAAGGTGGGGTGGTTATCTATCCCACCGAGGGTTTATATGGAATAAGCTGCAATTGTTTTTGCGATAATGCTATTGAGCGTATTATTAAAATTAAACAGCGCTCAAGTAATAAGGGCTTGATTATTATTGCCGATAGCATTACTAGAATAGAGTCTTTAGTTGATTTAGATAGTCTTGAATCTAAATTAAAACATAATTTAACTCAATACTGGCCAGGACATAATACTATTATTTTGCCTAAAAAAGCTAAAGTTAATCCTTTATTAAGTGGTCAATATGATAGTTTAGCCATACGCATTACTAACTTTGAGCCATTACGCAAGCTTATTGAGTATGTTGATGCTCCTATTGTATCAACTTCGGCAAATATTAGTGGTAATAGTGCTATTAATAATTATCAAGCTTTATGTGATACTTTTAAAGATAAAGTAGATTTTATTGCTGATATTGCCTGTGGAGGAGCAAAATATTCTAGTACTATTATAGATGGTATGACAGGCAGTATTTTAAGACAAGGACAAAGTTAATGACATATAAATTTGCTGTATTTGGCAATCCTATTGAGCACTCCTTATCTCCTATAATTCATAGTTTCTTTGCTCAAGATTTGGGACTTGATGTTATTTATGACAAAATTAAGGTAGAGGATAATTTTAAAGATATTTGCAGTAATTTTTTATCTACAGCTCAAGGATGTAACGTTACTGTACCATTTAAGCAAGATGCTTTTTTATTAGCAAATAATGTAAGTCAAAGAGCACAAAAAGCTAAAGCTTGTAATACGTTAAAAAAACAAGCAGATGGCAGTTTATATGGAGATAATACAGATGGAGCTGGTCTTGTTTTAGACTTAATTGATCTAGGTTTGCAATTGAAGCAAAAAAATATCTTAGTTATAGGTGCAGGTGGTGCTGTACGAGGCATTTTAGATGAATTATATCAAGAACAAGTAGCTTCAATTAGTGTATATAATCGTACTTTAGAAAAAGCTCAAGCTCTAGTGGATGATTTTGCTTATATTAAAGTAGTAACAACAGATAGTATGCAGGATCATTATGATGTAATTATTAATGCAAGTTCCTCTAGCTTATATAATAGTCTTCCTAATATTGATGATAGTTTATATGCTAAAGCTAATTTTGTTTATGATCTAATGTATACTCCTATAGGAGCTACTATTTTTACACAAAAAGCACAGGCTTTAGGTTGTCCTAATTGTTATGATGGTTTAGGTATGTTGATAGGACAGGCTGCTTTTGCTTTTAAGTTGTGGACAGATAAGATGCCAAATATTTCAGCTACTAAAGCTTATATGCGTCAATATTTACAAGAGCTGCAGCACTAATGATCACTTGTACTACTATAGGGCCTAAGCTTATAGCTAAGAGTAAGGCTTTAAGCTATATATATTCACATCTAGATATTATACAAAATTATGCTAAAGGGCATGATTTAAGTTTAATATATGATGATAAGCTTTGTTTAATAGATAATAATAGTTCACAAAGCTTTTATATTTCATTTTTTGAAGGTAAAGACTTTTATAGAGTAGTCAATTTATCTAAACATAAAGAACCTTTGCTTAAAGCAATAGCTTATAAAGGACAAATTAATAATTTACAAGTAGCTGATGCTACAGCAGGTTTAGGCCGTGATAGTCTATTAATGCAAAGTGCTGGTGCTTGTGTACATATGTATGAGCGTAATATTTTAGTTTATGCATTACTTGAGGATGCTTTAGCTAGAGCTAGTATTGATGAAAATAGGCATAAACTCAAACATGGTCTACCGCAGCTTATGCCTTTAGGTTCTGTAAATAGTCATAATATTATGTATGATGTTATTTATTATGATCCTATGTTTCCTCCAAGGCAAAAAAGTGCCAAAGTTAAAAAAAATATGCAGTTTTTTCATCAAATTGTAGGTTTTGATGAAGATATTGAAGAAAATATTTATTTGTACTTACAACAAGCTCGTTATAAATTAGTGCTAAAACGCCCAAAAGATGCTCCTATACTTGAGCATAAAGTTACTGTTGCCTATAGTGTAGATGGAGGTGCCTGCCGTTTTGATTGTTATGTAAAATAGTCTAAAACATATTTAAATCTTATAAGAAAAATCTTTACTATATATATGATTAAATTGTATAGTAAGCTATTTATAACAATATAAAATTTCTAAAAATATTAAACAAAATAAGGATAAAATAATGGCTGATTATGCAAGTTTTTTGCAAGAATGTAAAACATTTTTGTTTGACACTAGTTTATTAGGAAAAGAGTATAGGGTTTATGATAGCTATATACAAAGATTTGCTTATGGTATAGATGCATCATGTTACAGATATATTCCAAAGCTAGTGTTAAAACCTAAAAATGAAGCTGAAATTATAAAAATTATTAAATTATCTAATAAATATAATGTAGCTTTAACATTTAAAGGTTCTGGCACTTCATTAAGTGGTCAAGCATCTTGTGATAGTGTTTTGGTTATAACTGCTTCTAAATGGCAAGAAATTAAAGTATTAGACGATAGTGTTTGGTTAGATTGTGGCGTAATTGGTGTTGAGGCAAATAATGCATTAAAGCCATTTAATAAAAAGATAGGACCTGATCCTGCTACTATTAATAATGCAAGTATTGGTGGTATTTTTTCTAATAACTCATCAGGTATGTGTTGTGGTACTAAACAAAATAGCTATCAAACAATTAAAGCTATTAGAGTTATTTTAAATGACGGTACATTAGTAGATACTTCTGATGAAGCCTCTTTTAATAACTTTTTAAATACTAGATCAGATATTGTTAATTCATTATTAAATTTACGTCAAGAAGTATTGGCAGATCAGGATTTAACTAATCTTATTAAAAGAAAATATCAAATTAAAAATACTACAGGCTATGGCTTAAACAGTTTAGTAGATTTTGAAGATATAAAAGATATATTTAATCATATTTTTATAGGTGCTGAAGGTACACTAGGCTTTGTTTCAAGAGTACAGTATGAGACAGTTGATGACTATCTATATAATGCCTGTGCCCTTTTATGTTATAAGAATAATCAAGATGCAGCTTTAGCAGTTAAAATTTTAGCTAAAAATAAAGATATAGTTTCAGCAGGCGAATTTATGGATTATAAATGTCTTATAGCCTGCAGATCTTTAAAAAATATGATAGATCTTGTGTATAAGGTACAAGAAGGTAACTGCTGTATTTTAGTACAATTACAAAGTAATGATAAAAGTATACTTGAACAAAATATAGCCTATTTAACTAGGCAGCTGCAAGATGTCAAAACATTATTTGGTATACACTTTAGTCAAGATGAAAAAGAAATAGCATCTTGGTGGAAAATTAGAAAATCAATATTACCAATAGCTGCTTCTACTCGTCCTAAAGGTTCAACATGTATTACTGAGGATATTTGTTTTGAGATCGATAATTTTGGGAAGGGTATTGCTGGTATTGAAAATTTATTTAATAAATATGAATTAGATGGTGTAATTTATGGACATGTATTAGCAGGTAATGTTCATTTTAACATTAGTCCTGTTTTGTCTGATATTAAACAAAGAGACAATTTTGCAAAATTTATGGATGATCTTGTAGAACATGTAGTAGCTTTAGGAGGTTCAACTAAAGCAGAGCATGGCACAGGACGTATGATGGCTCCTTTTGTAGAAACAGAATGGGGGCAAAAAGGATATAACATCAATAAAAAGATTAAATATATTTTTGATAAGAATAATTTAATTAATCCTGATGTAATTATTTGCGAAGATAAAAATATTCATATTAAAAACTTAAAGCCAGCTAATGCTATTGAGGATTACATTACACAATGTATGGAGTGTGGCTTTTGTGAAAAAGTATGTCCATCTCGTGATATTACTTTAACACCACGTCAAAGAATAGCTGTAGTTCGTGAAATTAGAAGATTAGAAGCTATTGTTAATAGAACAAGTCAAGAGCAAAAAGAGTTATCTGAGTTAAAAGAGGGTTATAAATATTATGGAATACAAAGTTGTGCTACTTGCTCATCCTGTAAAAGTGTATGCCCTCTTGAAATTGATACAGCACAACTTGCTATTAATATACAAAATGATAATGCTACACATTTAGGATTAAGCCTTGCAAAAATGGCAAGTAAACATATGTCTAGTACCATAAGTGTAGGTAAATTTGGCTTAAAAGTTGCTAATTTTGGACAAAGATTAGTAGGGGATGAGAGTTTTAAAGAATTGAGTTTACGTTTTAATCATAAGTTAGGTACACCTATAGTTAATGTGTATATGCCATACGCTAATGATTATAAGCTCATCTCAAAAACTCACAACAACAATGATCAAAGTGTAGTATATTTTAGCTCTTGTATGAATAGGGCTTTTGCTCCTAATAATAAAGCTCAAGATAAACGTTCAATACAGCAAGTTTTTGAAAGTATTTGTGCTAAGGCTTTAGTGAATGTCATTTATCCTAATGAAATTAAGGATATGTGTTGTGGTAAGGCCTTTAAAAACTTTACTAAAAAAGATAAAAGTATAGATACTATTGATAGAGCTTTTAAGATTTTATTAAACAGTTCAAAACAAGGTCAAATAAAAATAGTTATTGACCATTCAGCTTGTGCTATGCATATGCTTGAATCTTTAAAAGATCATAGCGATTATCATAAATTACAAATCTATGATATGCCTGATTATATTAATGAGATTTTATTACCAAGACTTAATATTCAAAAAATAAATGAAGATATTGGCATTTATAATGTTTGTTCCTTACGTAATGCAAAACGTGTTGGTGCTATTGAAGCTATTGCTAAAGCTTGTACTAATGGTAAAGTATTAGAAGATCAAAATACTTTATGCTGTGGTTTTGCTGGTAATAAGGGCTTTAGTGTACCTAAACTTAATATAAGTGCTACTTATAATATAGCTAAGTACTTTAAAGAACATAATATTTCAAGACTGTATAGTAGCTCTTCTAGTTGTGAAGTTGGTTTATCTGATAGTATGAATAAACCATGGCAACATATTGCATATTTAGTTGATGAACTTAGTTCTTAAGCTTTATTAAATTATATGTTAAAGCTATTTAAGGCTTTAACATATATAAATCTTAATAGGCATTTAATGATTTGAGGCCATATTTTAAATAAATATTATTTAATTTAGTATTTGCTCTTAAATCCTTTAAAAAATTGATAACATCATTTTTATTAATACTATCTTTAAATAGTACTGCATAATACAAGAGATCAGGGTAATCTTTTTGAGGTATGAGATAATAGGAATATTGATTTTGTTTATCTATACCTTTAAAAGCTACTAATGAAACTATACCTGTTTGTACATGTTTATTAATAATCATCGATAAAATTTGATATTCATGTTCTGCTCTATAAATTTTGTCCTTTAAGTAATTAGTTGGGAATGAAGCTTTTTTTACCACTTCATGAGTTGCAAAACCTACAGGAGTAAGTCTTGTATCCGCTATAGCAAGAGATTTTAGTTGATGTTTAATAATAGCTTGATTACTGTTATTAGCAAAAAGTTTTGGATCTTGTGCAAGTACTATAAGAGAGGTTTTTGCTATAGGAACTAAACTTGCTCCATGAGCTTTATTTGAGCGAATCAAACTAATAGGTAATTTTTCGTCATAACTTAGTAAGATATCACATTGTTTTTCATTATTAGCAATAGCAGAATAAAGATCACTTGCAGTATCTATGTATACATCAAGCTGATATGTTTGTTTAAGCTCAGATAAAAAACCATATAGCTGTGTTACAGCACAAACTTTTATTGGTGCTGCTTGTGTTGTAAAACTAAAGCAAAGACAAAGGCTTAATATCGCAATTTTTATAGATTTAATCATTTTTATTCCTGTATTATACATTTTTCACATTTAATAATACGCTCAAGAATTTCAGCTTGAGAACCTGCACTTCTAATGCTGTCACAAAAATCTTGATCATTTAACAGTAAGGAGAGTTTACCTAACAAATTAAGATGCTCATTAGCATCATTAGGACTTGCTATTAAAAATATAAGATCACATTTTTTATTATCAATAGCTCCACAATCTAAAGGTTGTTGTAATGTAGCTAAAGCTAACATTGATCTTTTAACATATGAGCTTTTAACATGAGCTATAGCAATACCTTCAGCTATACCACAATTGCTATGCTGTAATTTTTGAGTTAGCTCTTGCTTAAAATTAAAAGGATCTTCAATTAAATCAGTACTAATTAAACATTGAGATAGTTTTGAGACTATGTTTAGAATATTTTCTTTATCACTATTATATGGTGTGGCTAAATTCATTAATATGAAATCTTCATCTAAAGCATAACGTACTGAAGTATAGTTTAAATCTTCCTTATTATGTATACCTCTAATTCTATCTAAGGTATTTAACATATGTACATAAAAGCTGCCTGCTAATTTATAATGCTTTAGATATAGGTAAAAAACAACAAGAATATATAAGATAGCAGCAAAGATATTTAAAGTATAAATATTAAGATTACTATCAAATTGATTTAAATTAGTATTTAAATCAGGTACTAGATAAATAAGAGCTAAAGCAAAAGCAATAGCTAAATTAGTAGTCATAGTTTGCATTGAAAAAGCTATGCCTTCTAAGCGACAATTACTTCTAAACTCTCCATAATCTACAGTATTTGCTAGCATTATACTAATGCATACATTACTAAAACCAATAGCTATACTTAACATGAAAAAGAAAATTAATATTAGAAAACTAGCCTGAAGAATTAAAGATGTTAATATAAGTATTAGGCAATAAAATATAGCTATACAAGATGAAACATAAATTTTTTTATGATCGTATTTATGCATTAAAACCATATAGCTGCAATAAGCAATTAAATGGCTTGATAAGGTAATAAGGCTAAGATAGATAGTATCAGTATTTCTATCTTTAGAGTGCCAATCTAAAAAAATAAAAACAGTATAGCTAACAGTGAAAAAAATAAATTGCAGTAAAAAGTTTTGTAAAGTAACTGTTAGAAGTTGATCATTTTGTAAAAAGCTTTTTATAATTTTACTCGGTTTTTGCTTATAGCTATTACTGTAATGTATAGATCTATCTTTAATATTTAGTAAAACTATAGCTTGTGAGATCATAAAAAAGAGCAAGATTAAATAAGGTATTATTTTATACCAAAAGAACATACTGCTAATATGTAAGAGTATATAGCTAAATAAAATTGTAGCACAATTATAACCTATAGTCGCTCCTAAACGTCCTATAGTAGCCATCTCATCTCTATTTTTTTTATTTGAGCCAAAGCTTGGAATCATAGCCCAAAAGGCCACATCCATAAAAGAATAAGCAAAACATACTAAAATATATATAAAAAAAGCAAAAATATAATTGCTAAGATGTTGTTTATCAATATCTGCATTGTATTTATCAAGATAGATAACATAACATAAAGCAAAAAAAACAAAAGATACACTGCCAAAGAAGATATAAGGTTTGAATTTACCAAATTTGCTTTTACTTTTATCTATGATAAAACCAATGATAGGATCACTTATACCATTTAAGAATTTACCAATAATTGGTATAAAAGCTAATAAAACTCCACCTAAAGCAAAGCTGTTATATACAGAATTTAGTAAGGATAGAATCATAAAAGCAAAAGCAGCATCTTTGCCTATTGCTCCTATAGCAAATGATAATTTTTCACTGTGATTAATGCTATGATTTTCCATATAGTTAAAGCTTAGATTATATTTTAAATTAAGAAATAATGCTGTAGCATCCTATACTTACTATATTCAATAAATAGTATTGTTGAATTTTATTGATATACCTAAAATTAGTTTAGATAAATGTAAATTTTAAACTAATTTTAGGTTGTTAATATCATATTTTATTTTTTATGTTTAGTTGGACGTTTATATTTTTCAATTACACGGGCTTTAGCACGTGTCACAATTAGATCACCTTCTTGATGGGCAATGTGAGAAGTCATAGTAGTACCAGCGCCAATAGTTACTTTATTTTTTATTTCACATGGTGCCACAATTTGACTATCTGAGCCTACAAAAACATCATTACCAATAATAGTTTGATGCTTATTAGCTCCATCATAATTACAAGTAATAGTACCAGCACCAATATTTACTTCACTGCCTATAGTAGCATCTCCAAGATAAGAAAGATGACCTGCTTTAGTACCTTGACCTAAGGATGCTTTTTTGCATTCTACAAAGTTACCTACATGTACATTATCTGCAAAGTTATTACCAGGACGTAATCTTGCAAATGGACCTATAGTATTATTTTTGTTAAGTGTAGATTGCTCTATAATACTATAGGCACTAATTACAGAGTTATCAGCAATGATAGTGTCTTTAATGATACAACCTGGACCTATATGTACATTATTGCCTAAAGTTACTTGTCCTTCAAATACACAATTAATATCAATAAAGACATCACTGCCACAGTGTAACTTACCTCTAATATCAATACGTTTTGCATCAGCTAAAGTTACACCTTGTGCTAAAAGCTCATTAGCACAATCTTGTTGGTAAATACGCTCAAGTTGCTGTAATTGAGCTTTATTATTAACACCAAGAGTATATTTATAATCAACAGCTTCACAAGAGCTAACTTGTTTGTGATCTGCTGCTAATAAAGCAGCTAAATCAGTTAAATAATATTCTTTTTGAGCATTGTTATTTTTTAGTAAACTTAAATATTGTTTAGCAATAGCACTTGTAGTACAAATAATGCCAGTATTAATTTCTTTAATTAGTAATTGAGCACTAGTGCAATCTTTTTGTTCAACTATAGCTTTTATATTATTGTTTTCGTCTCTTAAAATACGTCCATAACCTGTTGGATCATCATATTTGGCTGTTAAGATACAAAGATCTTTACAGTTTTGTACTAGATTATTAAGATCTTGCAGTGCAATTAAAGGTATATCACCATATACTACTAAAACTTTACTATCTGCTTGTAAAAATGGTACAGCCTGCATTAAAGCATGACCAGTACCTAATTGTTCTTTTTGAGTACAAATGTTTATTTTATCGCATATATCTTGAGGAAAGCTTTTTAGAGCTTCTTCAACTATATCTTGTTTATGTCCTAAAACTAAATGTATGCGCTGAGGATTTAATCGCATTAATGTTTCTAATACATGTAAAAGCATTGGCTTTTTAGCAATTTCATGTAAGGTTTTAGGCTTACATGAATTCATTCTTTTACCTTCACCTGCAGCTAAAACTACTACTTCAAGATCCATTTTATGCTCCTTTCTTCTTTTTAAAAACATACACTAGAAGCAATATGCCTGCAATTACAAAAGGAATACTTAAAAGCTGACCTACATTTAAGAACATATTAGTAGAATAATCAGCTTGCTCTAGTTTAAATTGCTCAAGTACCATACGTGAGCCAAAGATTACAATAATTAATATAGAAAAAATAAATCCAACAGGTCTATTTTTATAAAATTTATAAATTAAAGCTAAGATTATAAATAGACTAAAGTAGCATATTGCTTCATATAGCTGTACTGGGTGTCGTGGTATATTGCCATCATGTAAACGAACAAAGATTACACTAAAAGGACCATCATAAAATTTACCTAATATTTCTGCATTTAAAAAATTGCCAATACGTATCATGCCAGAAACTAAGGCAACAGGAATAGAAAGCATATCTACAAGTTCTAAGAATCTATATTGCTTATGTTTTCGTAAAAATAGATATAAGGCGATAATTACACCTATAGTTCCTCCATGCGAGGCAAGTCCTCCTTCATAAATTTTAAGAATTTCAATGGGATGACTCAAATAAAAAGCAGGCTCATAGATTAAACAATGGCCTAATCTTGCACCAATTACAGTACCAACAAAGATATAGACTAATAATTTATCAAGATCTTCTGTTTTATAGTTTAAGCTTTTAAACATTGCCTGCATAATAAAGTAGCCAATAATAAAGCCACCAGCAAACAACAAGCCATAATAGCGTATAGCTAAAGGACCAATGTTAAAGGCTATAGGGTCAATATCTACAATAAACAATTTTTTATCCTAATATAAAAATTAGATGCTGATAATAAACAACAGATCACTATTATACGTGAATACATTTTTTGATATCAAATAACTTTAGACTATTTTTAATAAAACAAAATAAATTTTTATCCGAAACTCGGCAAAAGACAATTATTAATGTAAAATAGATAAAATCTTAATGTAAGCAAATGGAAGTGTAATTA
>CALXNP010000002.1 GCA_944389785.1 uncultured Anaerobiospirillum sp. | reverse complement strand
AGACAGCTGTGGCACATTGAAGAATGTTTTAGGGTTATGAAAACAAATTTGGATACAAGACCTGTTTATGTATGGACAGCTGATAGAATAAGAGGACATTTTTTAATATGCTATTTAGCATTAGTACTTGAAAGATTATCCTATTATAAAGTAAGACAAGCTGGTATTAATATATCAAATCATAAAGTTATTGAGATATTGGCTAGTGCTAAATTTACAATGATAGATTTAACTACAAGTAAGAAAGCTCTTTTTATGAGACAAGGAGTAAGTGCGGATAATAAAATAAATGCTCAGTTAGTAAATAGGATCGATGAGTTGTTTTTGGTAGTTGATATAGTTGCTATAGGATTAACAGAAGACATCACTAGTCTAAGTAAAAAAAACTAAGTCGTAATATATCTATTGTTGTTTAATAAAATTTGACATATATTTACGTAGCAAAGAAAAGGTCATCAAATCCTTTAAATAAAGTATTTTATACACTTTTTATGCTCTAAAGTCGGGAAAAATAGTGAATATAACAAGCTAACAGAAACATATGTGATCTTTATTACAGAAAATGATGTTTTTGAAGCAGGATTGCCAATTTATCATGTTGAGAGAGTAATTAAAGAATGTAATATAGATTTTAATGATGGAATACATATAATATATGTAAATACATCTTATAACGAAATATCATCTAATAGTGAGCTTTCTTACTTGATACATGATCTTAAATGCTCTAGAGCTGATAACATGCACTATCAAGTATTAGCAGATCGTATGAGATTTTTTAAAGAAACACAAGAAGGAGAGCATATTATGAGTGAGTTTACAAAAAAACTTATTAATGAAGGTAAGGCTGAAGGTTTAGCAAAAGGTAAGGCTGAGGGTATGGCTGAAGGTATAGCTAAAACTCAACTTAAAGTAGCTGAACAAATGCTTAAGCTTGGAAAACTAAACTTAACAGAAATTTCAACATATACAATGCTATCTATAGATAAAATAAAAGAATTAGCCAATAAGCTAAATATTCCTTGCAAATCTTAGTAAGCTTACCTTTTAAAGCTCCTAACTTTAGACGATAAAAACTGTCTATATACCTTTATTTATCGTCTATTTTGTCACTTTTACTGCTACGATATTATATGTCAAAAATGATATTTATATGTAAACTCTATAATATAACAATTACTATATTGTTTTAGACATTAGTTTTTATTATATTTTTTTAGATCAAAAAATCCTAATAGCAAAAAACTGTCTATCATCTAATAAATAGTAATGTTATCTATCATGTAAGTATATTTTTGCCTTGAATTTATATATCTTATTTGAAACTTTTAAAGCTGTTTTAGAAAAATTATAGTCTACAGCTATTTTTGCATCAAAGAATCTTTATATATTATCACCTAAAATAAAAATAAATTACCAATCCTGCAAAATATAAATATTTAAACTAACTAAACCTTTTATCCCTTTATAATAAATTGTATTTTCTATAATTTTTCTAAAAAGAGCTAATATATTTTATTGAACATTTGTTAAAAATATAATTTTACTATTTTTTATATCCTTTGAATTTATTATATTTTTCTCTCAAACACATAAGTATTATTGTGTATAATGTTTCTCCTATTGAACATATGTTCAATTGTTAATGCACATATGTGATATAGATCTATTTTTAATAATTTGTAAAAAACAATAATAAACATAATTTCATTGTTTCCAATTTTCAATTCTAATTAAGAGGTTTATTTATATGAAACTTAATAAATATATTGATCACACTATTTTAAAAACTGATGCAACTTTAGAAGACATTAAAAAACTTATTGAACAAGCTCGTCAGTACGATTTTGCATCTGTCTGTGTTAGCCCTATTTGGGTTAAAACTTGTGCTCAAGCTTTAGCAGATACTGATGTTAAAGTTTGTACTGTAATTGGTTTTCCTCAAGGCACACATACTTCAGCTACTAAAGCTTTTGAAACTAAAGATGCAATTGCAAATGGTGCAACAGAAGTAGATATGGTTATTCCTGTAGGACTACTAAAACAAGGTGATTATCAAGCTGTAGTAGATGACATCAAAGCTGTAGTAGATGCTGCTGCTAATAAAGCTTTAACTAAAGTAATTATTGAAACTTGTTTATTAACAGATGAACAAATTGTACTTGCTTGTAAAGCTGCTAAAGAAGCTGGTGCTGATTTTGTTAAAACCTCAACTGGTTTTTCAACTGGAGGTGCAACAACTCATGCTGTAGCATTAATGCGCAAAACAGTAGGTAATGATATGGGTGTTAAAGCTTCAGGCGGTGTTAGAACATTAGAAGATGCTAAAGCCATGATTGAAGCTGGTGCTAATCGTATTGGCACAAGTAACGGTACTGTAATGGTTCAAGATTAACTATACTACTAAAAAATAGAGAGGATGTTTATGGCTAGTAATGAAATTATTCAACATGATGATGGTTATTTAAGTAAGACACCTATATTTAAATTTATCCTAATCTCATGTATGTTCCCATTATGGGGTTGTGCTGCCTCATTAAATGATATTTTAATTGCACAATTCAAAAGTGTATTTACCTTATCAGACTTTGCTACAGCACTAGTTCAAAGTGCTTTTTATGGTGGTTATTTTTTAATATCAATACCTGCAGCTCAGATAATAAAAAGAACTAATTATAAAACAGGTATATTAATTGGCCTAGCCTTTTATATTATAGGCTGTACATTATTCTTCCCAGCTTCTACCATGGCAACTTATACTATGTTTCTATTTGCAGTATTTGGTATTGCTATTGGTCTTGGTTTTTTAGAGACATCCTGCAATACCTATTCTACTATGCTGGGACCTAAGGACAAAGCTACACTACGCCTTAATATCTCTCAAACATTCTACCCTATTGGTGCTATTACTGGTATTTTACTTGGTAAATATTTAATCTTCCAAGAAGGTGAAAGCTTAAAGAATCAAATGCAAAATCTAAGTGGTGATGCTTTACATGCCTTTAAACTTGAAGCCTTACAATTTACTCTTGAACCATATAAAGTAATTATTGGTATCTTAGTTGTAGTATTTATAATTGCCTTACTTACAAAACTTCCTACTTGTAAAGCTAAGGAAAACTCAAACTCAGCTACTAAAGTAGGATTTGGAGAAACTATAGCATACTTACTTACAAACAAGAGATTCATGGCAGGTATCTTAACAGAGTTCTTATATGTTGGTATGCAAGTTGCTGTATGGTCATTCACTATTCGTTTAGCCTTAGATCTTGATCACACATTAAATGAACGTGATGCTTCAAACTTTATGGTAGCAAGCTTTGTCTGCTTCTTCATAGGTAAATTTGTAGCTAATATTCTTATGACTAAGTTTGCTGTTAATAAGGTTATGATTGCCTACTCTATTATTGGAATTATCTTAGTTTGCTATATAGCTTTTGTACCAAACTTCAGTGCTATATATGCTGCTATTGCTACATCAATACTTATGGGTCCAGGTTGGGCAACTATATACTCTGAAACAATTAAAGAAGCAAAACCTCAATACAAAGAAACAGCTGGTGCAATTTGTGTTATGGCTATTGTTGGTGCCGCTGTAGTACCTGCTATTCAAGGTTTATTATCAGATAGCTTAGGCTCATTACAACTATCATTTATTATCAATGCTGCCTGCTTTGCTGCTATCGGTATCTTCTTCTTTAACAAATTAAAGACAGAATAAAAATAAGGAGTTTATTATGACTACTATAGTAAAATTAGATAAAGCATTATTTACTGAAAATAGTAAAGAAATTTTAAATAATAAAGATTTAAGTGTTTGGACTAAAAAATATGTAAGTGGAATTGAGTCTTTAACCATTAAAAATGCTAAAGGATATGTAGAATTACTTCCATTCATGGGACAGATTATTTGGGATCTTAATTTTAATGGTATCTCATTAAAACTTGAAAATATGTTTGATATGCCATATCCTGCTAAAACAATTATTGACACATATGGTTGTTTTGCTTTCCACTCTGGCTTACTTGCAAATGGCTGCCCATCAAGTGAAGATACTCACCCTATGCATGGTGAATTTAGTGTTGCTTCTATTAATGAAGCCTATCTTGAAGTAACTGATGACAGCGTAGCTTTAGTATCTAAATACAATTATTGTCAAGGCTTTGGCTACCATTATTTAGCTTGCCCTAAAGTTACTTTAAAAAGCAATACTACTTATATTGATATTGATATGAGTGTAACTAATTTAGGAGCACAGACCATGCCTTTACAGTATATGTGTCATATGAATTATGCTTATGATGACTTTGCTGTAATTAAATCAAATGTAAGTGATAGTGCCTTTAAACTACGAGAGAGTATCCCTGCTCACGTACATCCTACTCCAAAGTGGCTTGCTTACAATGAAAAACTAAAACAATTACAAAAGGAAGGCAAAACTCTATCTTATTTAGATGAGCCAGATATGTACTCACCAGAAATAGTATTTATGGCTGATAATCTTGAGCAATATGTTCAAGAAGCTCAATTTACTATGCAAAGAAAAGATGGTACTACTTTCTTTACTGAGTTTAATACTAAAGATTTTAACAGTGCCACTCGTTGGATCATGAAAGATGATGACCTAAAAGTAGCTGCTTTTGTCTTACCAGCAACTTGTAGACCTGAAGGCTTTTTAGCTGCTAAGCAAGCTGGCACATTAATTTATTTACAAAAAAATCAAAGTAAATCTTTCCATGTATGTACAGGTATCAAATAGGAGTTAATATGACAATTGCAGTTATTGGATCAAATATGGTTGATCTTATCTCATACATTGAGTCTATGCCAAATCCAGGTCAAACCTTAGAAGCTCCTGACTTTTCTATAGGCTTTGGTGGCAAAGGAGCTAATCAGGCTGTAGCTTGTGCTAAATGTGGTGCTGATGTATTTATGCTTACCAAAGTTGGTAGTGATATTTTTGGACAACATACTTTAGATAATCTAAAAAGCTACAATATTGATACAAGTTGTTGCAGTATTGTTGAAGGAATGTCATCAGGTGTAGCTCCTATTTTTGTAGATAAAAATTCACAAAACTCAATTTTAATTATAAAGGGTGCAAATAATTGTCTAAGTAAAGCTGATATAGATAAAGCTACTGATAAACTAAAAGCTTGCTCACTTATCATCTTGCAATTAGAGATCTCATTAGATACAGTATATTATGCTATTGAGTTTGGTCATAAGCACAATATTCCTGTATTACTAAATCCAGCACCAGCTGATCCTAATTTAGATTTAGATAAGATTAAGTATTGTACTTTCTTTATGCCAAATGAATCAGAACTTAACTCATTAACTAAAATGAGTGTGGATACTGATGAGGATGTTGTTAAAGCTTGTCAATATTTAGTAAATGCAGGTATTACAAACATTATTGTCACTATGGGCTCTCGTGGTTCAATGTGGGTAAACAAAGATGGCTTTAAAAAGCTAGATGCTTTTAAGGTTAAAGCTATTGATACAACAGGTGCAGGAGATGCTTTTATTGGAGGTTTTTCTTATCACTATAGTAACTCTAAAGATATTATAGAAGCTATGCGTTTTGGCAGTGCTTTTGCTGCTTTAAGTGTTACTAAACGTGGCACACAAAAATCTTACCCAACAAAAGAGGAAGTATTACAATTTCTACAAAATAATTAATTTTAACTAAAACATAATTATATAATATTACAAACATTACTTAATGAGCTAATTATAAATTAGCTCATTTTTTATCATAAACTGTAATGTTATGTTTTAAATTGAAATAATCTATTTTGACTTGAATTTTACAATAAAGCATTTGCTGTATATTGATCAGTAATTAAAATATTAGCATAACCTCCAATTAAAGCAGCTTTAATAGCGGAACGTTTAATTTTGGTACCTGCAACTAAAATTCTTTTATCTTTTTTCTTTAACTCTTCTAATTTAATACCATTAGTTCTGCTGTCTATATCAGCATCACAAATATGTCCTTTTTTATCAATAAGACGTGAGCAAATATCACCTATGGCTATCTTTGAAAGTCTTTTTATATCCTTATCACTAAAGTACCCTAGTTTAAATAATAAAGCTTCATCATAAATAGCACCCACTGTAAATAATGCAATATTTGCATCTTTGCCTAAAGTTAAAATCTTTTTTATATGTGGATCTTCTTCTACAATCTTTTTGGTCTCAAGATTATCAAACATTGTTGGTAGTGGTAAATATCTTCCTGCTGCATTGAATCTTTGAGAAAAGAGCTCAACAATTTCATTAGCATAAGTTTGATGGCTAGTATGACTTACACCACCTTTTAATTGTACTATTTGAACACCTCTTACCATACGAGGGTTTAACTTTTTAGCTATTTGATAAAGAGTAGTACCCCAACATACTCCTATAATATCTCCATCTTTTATACTCTCATTTAAATAAGATGCTGCCTTTTGACATATAGCATTTAAAATTTCATCAGAATTATCTATAGGACTGTAAGCTACTAATGCCTGTTTTAAATTATATTTAGCTACAAGCTTTTTCTCAATCTCGCTAAACTCTTCTAAAGGATTAATAATTTTAATTTGTACAATATTTTTTTCTTTACAATATGCCAAAATACGAGAAACTGTGGGACGGGAAATATCTAATTGCTTGGCTATTTTATCTTGACTGTATTGAGACTCATAGTAAAGCTTAGCTATTTTAATATACTGCTCAATTTTTTCTTTATCCATAGAGTATACCTTATTTTAAATTTAGTATAACCTAAGTACCTTAAAAGTACTTAGGTTTATAGCTTTAAGAGTCTAATCTTAAAATCTTAACATTATGATAACCAAGCTCTTTTAACTGTCTTGCAAGCATTCCACTCATAACACCTTGCGCACAGTAAAACGCATAAACTTTAGTATTATCAAGTGAAGCAAAATTACTAATTACTTTATAAAAAGGCATATTAATAACTGTTGCTTCAATAGTTAAAGGCTGATTTAAAACCTCATCAGGAGCTCTAACATCAAGTACTATATCATTGTGATTTAATGTGCTTACAGTCTCAATATCTTGCTCTAAGCGTTTAGTATCATGAGGAATATCCTTAATATCCATAAGCTTGCTATGCAAAACAGCATCTTCAACTAAATCTTGACTCATTAAAGCTTCTTGTTCCTCAACAAAAGAAGCTTTAGGGCAAACATTAGGATGATCGGAAATTACACCACAAAATTCAGGCATATTCTCAGCAAATAAAGATGTTCCAATAGCACTTGCTTCATCAATAATATCCTGCTTGTCACTCATGATTAAAGGGCGCAGAACTAAAGATTGTGAGGCTCTATCAATATGAGACAAATTAATTAATGTTTGTGATGAAACTTGACCTACAGCTTCACCAGTAACAATAGCCTCAATATCCATCTTTTTAGCCATGGCACTTGCCACTCGTACCATCATACGCTTTAAAATTACACCACGCACACCATGATGTGTTTTTTCTAAAATCTCACCTACAATTCTTTCAAATGGTATTGTAATAAATTTAACTCGATGAGAACTTGCAAATTTATCCCATAAAAAATAACTTACCTGCTTAACTCCAAGCTCATGCACATTACCACCCATATTAAAAAAAAGATAATGTACTTTCATGCCACGACGTATTGCTCTATAAGCTGCAACACCACTATCATAGCCACCTGATATTAAAGATAAAACCTCACCTTGAGAAGAAACAGGAAAACCACCTAAACCTTGATATTTATCAGTAATCAAAAAAACTTTATTACTATCAATCTCAAGATTAATTAATACATCAGGATTAGATAAACTTACACCTTTATTTTGTGTACCTTGTTTTAACATACCACCAATTTGTCTTTCAGCTTGCTGTGAGTTAAACTCATGCTTGCCACGACGTCGTACACGTACAGCAAAGGTATTATTTTCAAGTTTATGCTCATATACTGCTTTAACTTTTTGATATACATCTTCAAAAGAAATAAATTCAAATTCTTCAACTTGCATAAATGAATGTATACCAGGTATAAGTTTAAGCTGTGCTACAACTTTATTTTTTAATTCTGTATCAGCTAAATTGTCAGCAACTGTAACTATAAGCTTATCCCACTGTGAATGTATATGAGTTTCAATACCATGGTGTTTAGCTGCATTAATAATATTATGCTGTAGCAGTTTGATTAATCTATTACGAACGCTTTTGCTTTTAATAGAGATCTCAGGAAAGAGTCTTAGAATAAATTTCATACTTTTATTTACATTACATAAAAAAGTTGCCCCTAAGGACAACTTAAATTTAATTTATCTTAGTGTTTACAACCACATGAGCCATGTCCATGTCCATGACCGTGACCACCACAACAGCCTTCATGATCATGTTTGTGACCATGACCGCCACAGCAGCCTTCATGATTATGTTCATGACCACCACAGCATTCTTCATCTTGCATTTGGGCATATACATCACCTTCATGACAAGAACAACCACCGCCGCAGCCACAAGAACCACAAGAGTGAGCCTCTGATGGGCATAAACCTTGAGGATGAGCATGACCATGTGCTATTTCTTCTTCAGTAGCCTCACGTACATCCTCAATAGTTACTAAAAAGTTTAATGTTAAATCTGCTAATGGATGATTTCCATCAACCACTACCACATCATCTTTAATTTCTTTGATAACTACAGCAATATTACCATTATTAGTTTCAGCCTCAAATATAGAACCAACTTCTAATTCCATATCGCCAAAGTTAGCACGTGGAACTTCTTGAACTAAATCTTTATCATAAACACCATAAGCTTCTTGTGGATTTAACTTACAAGAAAACTCATCACCTTTTTCATGACCATCAATAGCCTTTTCAAGACCTGCAACTAAAAAGCCATGTCCTACTAATACCACAACTGGCTCGTGTGGATCGGTTCTACCTACTACTTTATTGTTCTCATCTGTTACAACAAAAGAAATTGTTGCTACAGTATTTCTTGAGATTCTCATGAGTCATTTCCCCTAATTAATATTGGTCTTAATTGTCTACAAGTGTGCGCCCTAAGCGAGCATTGTTGGCAACAGTAGTGGAGACACTCTTACCTTGACCTGTAGGATTTTTTAAAAAATTATGTGGCACACATTGCTTTGTAATTTCTTCACCTTTAGTATTATATGCAATTACATTAGCAGAGCTGTCTATAATAATTTTATAACATATATTATCGCGTTTTTGTTGTGCCGTGATGCTTATTGTATAACCATCGTCATAAGCTTCAATATCTTGGGAATAAATTTGCTTAAATTTATCAGAAAAATTAACTTCACAACCAACAAAACCAGCATTGATACTTCCACAAGTATTAAGATATGCCACAGCATCGCTAAGTTCAGTAAAAATTATTTGATTTAAATCTTTTGCTTTTGAGAAATTTTGTGTAGTAACTTGCTTTTGTGTTGCTAAATTCGCTTCTACTTTAGTATCTTGTATATCATCAGCAGCTGACATCTGCATTAAAGAAGAAGTAAAAAAACATACAGCAGCTACCACTAGACAGCCTACTCTAAGCTTACAAATGCTGCCATCTTCGTTGTATAAGGATATTGCCATAATTTTAATATATTAATGTAACTATATGAACTGCTCAAACTAAATCTTCTAATTCAAAGTATAAGCTTTTTAATTAAGCAAAGTTGTGCTTAACAAAACATAATATAAATCACTTCAACTTAATAAAGATAAACTTTTTAACAAAACTAAAAAGATTTTTAATATTAATTTATGCAGAAGTGGATTTACTTTTAATAAAAGTTTTACAATTATAACTCAATATTTAACAAAATATTTTATATTTTAAACATTTTATACTGCTAATTTAGCAGTATAGAAATTAAATATTAGTTAACAATCTATCTTAATTATTGCTAATTTTTGCATAGAACTTAATTTATTGTTTAGTTTATTAAAAAGTTAAAATAAACTAAAATAGTTTTTATTGTAGCTTAAACTTAGTATTTTAAGCTACATAACATAGATTATTTTCTAGATATTTACTATTACAGTACGCACTATTATTTTTCTTGTTCTTTTAATTTGCATAAATTTTTATAAGGCATAGCGTACATATCTAGTACTTGCTGTCTATAAGCTTGAGGATAGCTAGCAATACGCTCATTAAAAACACGTTTTTGCTCTGATGTGCAATTATTATCTATACCGCAAGCAAGCAATGTACTAGGATACATTTGATAATTTTCATAAATAAATTTATCTATTAAAGCAGCTAACTCTTCAGGTGTTTCAAAACCATCATAAATAGGATCACCTGCAATTAAACATACTCTGCCTTTATAGCCTTTAATACCTGAAGCTATACTGATTAAATCTTCAAGTTCACCTTTTTGATATTTACCTGTGTTTTTCTTCATGACCAACTCTTTAGCTTTAGCTAAATCTCCTGGATCATATTCATAAGTGATAGATACAGGTACAAGATTCATTGTTTTAATATATTCTTTAAAGCTAAGATTATTTTTCTTACCATAAACATAGAACATTTTTAAAACAGCAACATCTGTTTTATCATTACCATCCTTAGCTCTACCTTCTTTTTGTGCAATCCAAATTGAATGTTTTTCTTTTAAAGATAGACCAATGTAAGTTGATAGTTTAGTTAGCTCTTTGAGCTTTTCACGCATAGAGCTTATATTTCTTTTCACAATAAAACTTTTATTAATACGCATTAGAGAACTTGCAGCTTTAGTTTTTAATAAATTATCTCCAATAGCAATACGCACTGTATCCATACCATTTAAATACAAAGCATAATCAACAAAAGCAGGATCTAAAGAAATATCTCTATGATTTGAAATAAATAAATAGCCTTTATTTTTGTCTAATTTATCAAAACCAATAAACTCAACTCCATCAGTAGAGCTTTCTATCATGTTTTGCATAAAACGAGCAACAAGTTCTTGAAATTGAGCAACATTAGTAATCTTACCAAACTTTTGCTGCATATATCTTTTTACAAGAGGTCTTAAAATAAAAGCAAAACTTCTACCCAACCATTTGTAACGATAGCGTACTATATCATTTACTAGTTTTTTATCTTCTATAATTTTTTTTATCTCAAGAGCCACTTCTTCATCTTTACATGGTCTTATATCATCAAAAAAACTATCATCACTACTAGTTATGCGTTGTTCATCATTGTTACGCACAGTCATTATACTTTCCTCTTGAAAAAATTTTTAGTTATTCTAGCAAATAAGGCTCATTTTTTAAAATTTAATCAATATAAAATCTAAATAATATGATTTATATTACATTTTCATAATAAACTTAGAATATATAAGTTAGCCAAAACATTATTAAAAGCTTTATTTTTCAAATGACTAATTCATTTATAATTAAATTTACTTTAAATTAAAAATTTAATAGGAATAAATTATTAGGCAAAAAAAAGATTCTCAGCCCTATCCTTAAAAACTGAGAATCTAAAAAATCACCTGCTATTTTTTAGTATAGACGAGAAGTACGATAGCTATCAAAATCCTCATATAGTCCTGGTTCATCTGCTCTTAGTTTTTCAAGCATCTTCTTAGTAATTAGGACAACACCACCTTCTGATCTATAAAAACGCTTTGCATCAAGCTCTGCATTTTCACCAACAATTAAGCCTCTTGGTATCTCACAACCTCTATCTATTATCACCTTAGTTAAGCGACAACCTCTGTGAATTACACAGTTTGGCAACACTACAGCTTCTGTTAAGAAGCAGTTTGAGTGCAGACGAGAGCCTGAGAACAATACTGACTCACAAATTGATGATCCTGAAATAATACAACCTGCAGAACATACGGAGTTTCTTACAATTGATGAAGTACCATTAATATCTAAAACATATTTTGCAGGCGGCATTTGCACTTGATGAGTCCAAATTGGCCAATTAGTATCATAAACATCTAATTGTGGCTGAATAGATGCTATGTCCATATTAGCTTCCCAATAAGCATCAATAGTACCAACATCACGCCAATAGCAAATATCAGGATTACCTATGTTTCTAATACATGATATTGAGAAATCATGAGCATAAGCTTTACGCTCTTGTACTAACCTTGGAATAATATCCATACCAAAGTCACGATGTGAATCTTTATTTTCAGCATCCTCTTTTAGGATCTGATATAAATACTCAGCATCAAAAACATAAATACCCATTGAAGCCAATGACTTATTTGGATCATTTGGCATAGATGGTGGGTCTTGTGGTTTTTCAACAAAATCAGTAATTAAATTTGTCTCATCAACCTTCATTACACCATAAGCAGAAGCTTGTGATCTATCAATAGGAATACAAGCTACAGTTAGTGGAGCATGATGTGAAATATGATCCATAACTAATTTAGCATAGTCCATCTTATAAATATGGTCACCTGCTAAAATTAAAATATACTTAGGATGATGATTTTTAATAATATCAATATTTTGATAAACAGCATCAGCAGTACCTTGATACCAATGTTCTTCATCTATACGTTGCTGTGCTGGTAATAAATCAATAAATTCATTAAATTGACCACGTAAAAATGACCAACCTGCTTGTAAGTGACGTAATAAGCTGTGAGATTTATACTGTGTTACAACTCCTATACGTGTAATACCTGAATTTACACAATTTGAAAGAGCAAAATCAATAATACGATGTTTACCACCAAAATAAACTGCAGGTTTAGCACGGAAGTCAGTAAGATGATGCAAGCGACTGCCTCTTCCTCCTGCAAGAACTAATGCTAAAGTCTGTTTAGCGACGTCACGAGCGTTTTCCAATTGACACCTCTTATAATTTTTTTATTTATAGTTAACTTTAATAATATATGAAAATTTATCTCATACCCTAATATCTATATTTTCTACTTATTAAACAAATATCTCTATAGTTTTTACTGCCTTTTTTGATGAAGTTAAAATTTTTAAATAAAATTGTAATAACTTGTGGCAAATTGCCCCGTAAAAACGTGATCCAAAGCAATTTTTATACTGCTAAATTTTGTGGATTTATATATCTTAATATCAACAATTAAAAACATCTTGAACAAAATTTAAGTTTTGAAGGTCAAGTAAATATTTTTAAGCTTGTTATTGAAAATTTTATGTAGAATAAACTCAATAAAGGATTAACTATTGCGTTATAATTACGATATATACAGATAGCCTATTAATGTTTGTAAAATGAAGCATATATTTTACTATTTATCTACTAAATAAATTAAAAATATAAAGAACAAGGCTAATAAATAAGACTAAAGGCTAAATACTTTTTAGCAAACAAACTGTTTAATCCCTATTAAACAATTTATTTAGCTCTTTAATGCTGAAAAATTGTTGTTTATTGTATGTAATTCAAATTTTTGTGAGGTAATGTATGAAAATTGGCGTTATTGGTGCTATGCGTGAAGAAATTTTTGAAATAAAAAAAGATCTTATTAACATAGAACAAATTAGCGACAAATCTAATACTTATTATCTAGGTAAAATTCAAGAACATGAAGTTATCGTAACTCAAAGTGGCATTGGTAAAGTTTGTGCAGCTTGTGCCACTGTAGCTTTAATTGAAAAGTATAATGTAGATTGCATTATCAATATAGGTATAGCAGGAGGTATCGGTAAGGATATTAATATTGGTGATACTGTACTTGCTACAAAATGTGCTTATCACGATGTTGATGTTACTGCTTTTAATTATGCTAAAGGTCAAATACCTGACTATCCTCTTTATTTTGAAACTGATCAAAACCTTCTAAATAAGGCTTTAGCTTTTAAAGACCAATTTGAGCATGTTTCTGCTTTAAAACAAGGTTTAATTATAAGTGGCGATGCTTTTATTAATTCTACTGCTAAAGTTAAAGCGTTAACTGAGACTTTTAATGATGCTGTAGCATTAGAAATGGAAAGTTGTGCTATTTGTCATGCTTGCTATCGCTATGATAAACCTTGTCTTATTATTAGAACTATTTCAGATAAAGCAGATGAAAGCTCAAACAGCGATTCTGTTAACAACACACAAACTGCTGTTATTGCTGGTACTAAACTACTACTTGAAGTAATAAAGAGCATTTAATGTTTGACAATATACTAGCTGACTTTAACAATTTCTTTGGTGACTTTAACAATATCAATAGTGATTTTAATGATATTAAAAGTTTATTATTAGCCAATCAAAGCTTAATTATAGACTTTTTAAGCCAAAGTTATTGTATTGTATTATTTGCTTTTTTATTTGAAATGTTTATTCCTATACCTAAAGCTCTGCGTATCAGTGCTTTTAATGAAACATTTTTATATTTAGGTAAAAAAGTTAATAAACCTACAAATACACCCCAAGAAAAAACCTTTGCTGGCATTATTTTGCCTCTTATGATTATTATTGTATTTTTGTTTATAAGCTTACTTTTTGGTTTTATAGCCGATTTTGATATAGTAATTTCTTTCATGTTATTAATCTTAGTGCTAGAAACAAGACCTGCTATTAAAGATGCAACCAAAATTTATAAACTTTTACGTAAAAATCAAAAAGAAGATGCTAGAACATACTTACAAACAATGGTACTGCGTGATTGTGACAATTTATCAACTATGGGCATATGTAAAGCTGCTTGTGAGAATATAATTTTACGTATGTTTATTAATTTTGCCATTATTTGCTGGTTTGTGGTCTGTGGTTTTACTGGTGCTATTATTATGCGCTTATGCTACGAATTATGTCGTACTTATAATAAAAAGCTTAGTGAGTATAAAGATTTTGGTATTGGCATTTATAGAATAACACAAGCTATGCTTGCTATACCTGCTTATATATTTTCTATGTTCTTTTTATTGTCAGTAAAAACATCTTTTATAACATCAAAGCGTGTCAGCACTAGCTATTATGCTTATATTAGTGGAATTGTCTTAGGTTTAGTAGGTTCTAATTTAAATATACAATTAGGGGGACCTCGTTATTATAAAGGTGAATTTGTTCGTTATGATGATATAGGTGGTATGCAGAACCCTAGAGATATTTCTATCTTAAAATCTATGCGTAAAATGCGCTTTACCACCTTAATGCTAATTTTAATTTTAATTAGTTTGCAAAGTCTTATAAATTATTTTTTGTACTGAAGTTTTAATTCAGAAGATAAACGCTCAAGATCAGAAATACGACTTTCATCTGATGGGTGTGTGCTTAATAGCTCAATTGGTTTATCACTATTAGCTTGTGACATCTTTTGCCAAACACTTACACCTGCATCAACATTAAAGCCTGCTAGAGCACATAACTCAAGACCAATTCTATCAGCCTCTGTTTCGTGTGCTCTACTAAATGGTAAACTGATAAATACATTACTAGCTATATTTGATAAACTTACACCTATGTTACCAATTCCAAAAATACCAGCTATACCAATTGCTCCTTGAGTTAAAGCTTGAGAACTTGCCTGCTCACGACTATGCTCACGCAAAGCATGTGCTATCTCATGACCAATAACTACAGCAAGCTCATCATCAGTTAACTTAAGATCTTTAATTAAACCACTATATACAGCAATCTTACCACCAGGTAAACACCACGCATTTAAAATATCTGCATTAATAACATTAACTTCCCAAGCCCAATCTTTAGCGTCCTCTCTAAAAAAAGGTGCCTTAGCTATTAATCTTTGTGCTACTTTATTTACTCTATTGTATAAAGCTTTATCTGTATTTAATGTATGTTTGCTTTGATTTTCACTTAAAGTTTGACTATACAAATTAGCAGCTTCTGCATTAATTTCATCGCTTGAAAATAAGAACAATTGCGATCTATTAACATTAGATACACCTACATTAGTTGAATTAGTACAAGCACTTAAAGCTAAAGCTAGTGTTAGTGTAGTAAAGATCTTTTTCATAATAACCTCATGCATTGTGATTTTTATACCTAAATTAGTATAGCTAAAATTAATCTAAACTTTTAAGCTAATTAATTGTTAATTAATATGTTAGCATATTTTATTTAAAATAAATTAGTTACAAAGTTATTAACACTTACAAATACCTTTTTGTGGTTTGTGTTATTATATAGTCCATTAAATTAATAGCTAATTAAATTGTGATTAAAAATGAATACACCTAAAAATCAATCTACTAATTCTTTTTTAGAGTTACTAAGTGAATTAGATACAGAAAAAAAAACAAGCCCACAAGAACTTAAAATTATTAATCAAGATAAAATTGCTACTCAAAGTACAATTATGGATAAAGAGCTTGCAAAAATAAAACAAGCAAGTGCTAGTATTCACAGAAAAGATGAAAGTGACCCTGTCTCATCTGCTTTTGTACATATGGTAGATCCAGAAGAAGTTTTATCCTTTAGACGAGAAGGTATTCAGCAATATATGCTAAAAAAACTTAAACATGGTGAATATAAAGAAGCTGACTTTATTGATTTACATGGTAAGACTATTGAACAAGCATACAGTTATACACTTGAATTTATTAAGCATTGTTTAACTAATGAATACAGATGTTGTCTAATTGTGCATGGTAAAAGTGATAGAGCCAAACAAAAAGCTGTACTTAAAAGCTATGTAGCACATTGGCTGCGACAAATACCTCAAGTACTAGCATATCACTCTGCACCACAGTTTAAAGGTGGTACAGGTGCCTTGCTTGTCATTCTTAAAAAAGGCGAAAAAGCCTCTCGTGAAAATTTTGAAAGACATGCTAAACGCTAACTTATACATCAACTGAGATCTTTTTGGCTTCTTTAATCTCATCTACAACTAAGAAGCCATCTCCACGCTCCTTTACTCTATTGCTGTAATCTAATTCTTCACCCTCAAAATAACGTCTAATTTTTTCTTGTTTTAAAGGACTAAATTGATTATAAACATCAGGAGCTAAATGATATTTCATTGGTGTTAAAGGATCTCTATTTAAACATTGAGCAAAAAATACAGCTCTATGACCCTCTTCATGCATTAAATCACTTTGCTGATCAGCACGCATATAATCATCTTCTTGAGCATACTTGCGTATCTCAGGCTGCAGCTCAAATTTAGCTCTAAGATCAACATCACCATTATCTAACTTTGGGTCTTGAACACGAGGATTATCTAAGACATCTTGAGACAGCATAGCCAAGAGCAGATCAAAATCTGCTCTATCTAAACCTTGTAGTGAGTTATTTAGTCTATTGCCTAACTGCAATTCATCTACTAAATACACACTTCTAATTTCATTGTCTAGCATAAGAGTGCCCTCATTGTATAAAATTAAGCGCTTATCTTACAATTTTAAGCTATAAATCTACAATCTACAAGTAGATTTTTTGACGTCCTCCCCAGCCTAAAGGCTGAGGATTCCTACCACTAAACCACAATACTGCTATTGTTGTAAGCTTCGGCGGGTTTCTGCTGTCTAACTCTTATGAGATTTACTTGACGGTCCCTCCAAACAGGTCCTGCCCATCTTGTCACTAATTATAGAAGAAAAGTTTTTACAGCATAAATTCTTAATGAGCTAAGAATAATCTATTAAAAAGTGCCTACGCTATGCGACTGTATCCTCGTCCTTTAGGGCAGGGTTTTAGCTACTAATCTTTTTGATAAACTTAAGCAAAATGCATATAATCTAAAAATGTAAAAAGCATCAAACTATGTGATAGTTTGATGCTTTAATTGAGGTTTGAAATTATTATTAATCAACTAAAATACGTAACATACGGCGTAATGGCTCTGCTGCGCCCCATAATAATTGATCACCTACAGTGAAGGCAGATAAATAAGTAGGACCCATCATCATCTTTCTTAATCTGCCAATTGGTACTGTAAGACTACCTGATACATAAGCTGGTGTTAGCTTTGCTAAAGTTTGAGCCTTATCATTCTCTACAATGCTAACCCATTGATTTTGAGACTTAATTAAATTCTCAATTTCAGCTATAGATACATCTTTTTTCAACTTGATAGTTAATGATTGGCTATGGCAGCGTAATGATGAAATACGAACACAATTACCATCAACAGGAACAGTAGCTGGAGCTAAACCTAAAATTTTGTTAGTTTCAGACATACCCTTCCATTCTTCTTTACTTTGGCCATTTTCCATAGCCTTATCAATCCATGGAAGTACAGAGCCTGCTAATGGAGCAGTAAAATTAGTTGTTGGGAAAGTATCACTATTCATAACCAATCTTACTTTCTTTTCAATATCTAAAATGCTGCTAGCAGGATCATTAAGCTCTGCTTTTACTGCATCATGTAAACAACCCATTTGCACTAAAAGCTCACGCATATTCTTAGCACCAGCACCAGAAGCAGCTTGATAAGTTGAAGATGAAATCCACTCAATTAAATCAGCCTTAAATAGACCAGCTAAAGCCATAAGCATTAAGCTTACAGTACAATTACCACCTGCAAATGATTTAATACCCTTATTTAAGGCAGTATCAATAACATTCTTATTAACAGGATCTAGGATAATTACAGTGTCATCCTGCATACGTAAAGCAGAAGCTGCATCAATCCAATAACCTTTAAAACCTTTTTGCTTTAATTGAGGATAAATTTCATTGGTATAATCACCACCTTGGCAAGTGATGATAATATCCATTTCCATTAAATGCTCGATACTTTTTGCATCTAATAATAAATCACTGCCTAAATTGTCTACTTTAGGAGCTTTAGCACCTGCTTGTGATGTGGAGAAAAAGTAAGTAGTAACTTTGGTAAAATCACCCTCTTCTTGCATACGTTGCATTAAGACGGATCCTACCATTCCTCTATAGCCTACAAGACCAAGTTTTTGCATATTGCCCCCAAATTATTTTTCAATACATTTATCAATTATAATACTGCTTTTATAAGCATCATCCTGTGTAGATAATAATACAGTGAGAGTCTTACCAGATTCAATCATAGAGTAAATAATAGGTATTTTGCACATATTTTGTGCACCTTGTGCTACATTATCTAACCTTGTTTGTATTTCCTGAGGATTAGAACCTGCATAAAGTTCATTAGCTTTAACTATATACATAGTTAGCCCCTTATCATCCTCATCTATTTTTTTTATAGTAGTGTATTCATCTATTTTTAAAGGTAAAGCTTGTTTTAATTCATCTAATTCATTAGGCATCTCTCTAATATAATTACCATACATGTAGTAACCAATTAAACCAACAATTACTACTAGAACTATCTTAAAATTTTTTGAAAGTTTATCTTTTAAACTTTGTTCTTGTGATTTCACTTTATAAATATGTGATTTAGCTTTTTTATAAATACGACTTTGTTCTAAATCATCCTCATCATCTTGAGCTTGTTGCTGCTGTTTATGTAAGGCCTCAATGTACTCTTTTGATGCGTTAGGATCCTCATATCTGCTTCCTTTGCTTAATGCACCCTCAGTATTATCTAAAGCACGCAAATTTTCTTGTATAGAAGTTGGTACACCATAATCTCTAAAGTTCTCATTTAGAGCTTTAGAGCGTGTATATAGAGCTTTTTGCAAATAGCGTGGTACTACATAAACATGCTCTTGCTGAGAGTTATTTTCATCCTTAGTTTGATTTGACGTAGAATCTGCTTTTATATTTGATTGATCTTGTTTTTGACCTTGATTTTGAACTTGTTCATCAATGTCATCTTGTTTATTTAAATCTTTTTGCTCTTGCATTTTTTACCTTAACCTTACGTAATTTGATTAATGCTGATTTTACATTTTGAATAGCTAATGCGTTTTAGTATAATCTATTATAAAAGATTTTATACATAGGTTTTAATATGACAACAATTATCGGAAAGGATGCTCCACTTGAAGAGAGTATTGAAAGATTCAAGGCTATCGCTAAAGATATAGGTCTTGATTTAATTGAAACAAATCTACTTAATCCTGTAGAAGATATTTTTTCTGTGCACCTTGAAGAAGCAACCTGCCCTGAAATTTTCTCAAATGGTAAAGGCTCAAGTTACTTAGCTGCTTTAGCTTCAGCTTATGGTGAAATTTTTGAACGTTTATCAACACATATGTCTTTTTGTGACTATTATCTAGGACTTGATCTAGCTAGTGCCCCATTTGTTCATTTTGAAGATGAAAAATGGCATACCTTACCTGAGGAAATAAATGAATATGATGATTTACCATCTGATCTATTAAATTCCTCATTACGTAAATTCTATTGCGAAGAATATGAAGTAAGACTTGAAGATTTAGTTGATTTACAAAGTTCATCTTTTCAAAGAGGTGTTTGCTCTATTCCTTTTACTAATGCAAGAAATGGAGAAGTAGTTTATTTTCCAATAAATTTACTTGATAATTTATATGGCTCAAATGGCATGTCAGCAGGTAATAGCGAATATGAAGCCTTAACTCAAGGCTTATCTGAAATTTTAGAACGCTATGTTAAAAAAGAAGTAATTAAAAAAGGTTATAGCCTGCCTAAAATTCCTTTAGATATAATCAAAAAATATGAAAAATCCTATAAAACACTACAAGCTTTAAATGTAGATGGCATTAAAGTTGTTTGCTATGATGCAAGCCTAGGTGGTAAATTCCCTGTTATCTGTGTTGTATTATTTAATCAGCGTAATGGTACAACTTGTGCTTCTTTTGGTGCCCATCCTATTTTTGAAGTTGCTTTAGATAGAACATTAACAGAATTACTTCAAGGCAGAAGCTTTAGTGATTTAGATAATTTTGATGAGCCAGTATTTGACTTAGAAAAAACTCAAGATCCTACTAATCTTGAATCACACTTTGTAGACTCAACAGGTTTATTACCAATAGCAATGTTTAAAGAACATAGCGATTTTGCTTTTGTAGCTTGGGACTTTAAAGGCAGCACACATGATCAATACAAAGCCCTACGCTATATGATAGACAAATTAGGTTATGATATTTATATTAGACAATATAAGCAATTAAGCGTTAATGCCTATAGAATTATTGTACCAGGTATGTCTGAAATTTATCCTATAGATGATCTCATCTACGCTAACAATAATAGTGCTATTGATTATCAAGATGCTATTTTAAACTTACCTAATTCAACAGAAAGTAAGGAAGTCTATGAAGCTTATTTACAAGAACTTGAAAATGAAGATATGGACAATAGCATTTTAGTCTGCAATGCTCTAGGTGTTCTTGCAGATGATAACAGTGCTTGGAAGACTTTACGTATTGGTGAGTTAAAGTGTTTATTAGCTTTAAAAGCTCAAGACTTTAAAACAGCTTTAGCTTATGCTAATTGGACCTTAAACTATAATGTAGGTAATTTCTCCCTAGATAGAAGCAGATTCTATCAATGTTTAATTAAAATTTTAGAGTGTAAATTACATGCTTCTTTAAAAGAAGAAGATTATAAAGAAGCTTTGGCTTTAATTTATACACAAAAAACTTATGATAAAGCTATAGCTCATATTGAGGGTACTGAGCAATTTAATGATTTGAACAGCTCTTCGCTCAATTTACAGGGCTTTGTAAAACATCAGGCTCTATTACGTATTTATACTTTAGTTAAGCAATATCAAGGTTATGCTAAATAAATTAAAATCACTATGTATTATTACAGCTTGTGCTATAGCTATTGTTGGCTGTAGCTCAAGCCTTGAAGGAACACCTATAACTCAAAATACTTATTTTGAGCCTAAGGTTGATCTAAATAAAGTTTATGCTTTAAATTTAAAAGGTAAGCTTGCACTTAGGGCTTACCACAATGTAAGTGGTATTTTTATCTATGATAAAAATAAAGATACTTTAAAGTTAGACTTGCTCTCACCATTTGCTGCCCCTATTGCAAGCGTAAAAGCAGATAAAACTAAAGCTATTATTATTGCTGATAATAAAAGTTATGAAGGAGCTAATGCTTCTGACTTGTTTTATGACTTGTTAAAGGTTCGTATCCCTGTAGAACAACTTAATGATATTATGTTAGCTAATATCAAAACATGTCCTGTAAAATATCATAATGGTTTAAACAAAAATTGTTTTTATCAAGGTTACTTAATTAACTACAGCGATTATAAGAATTTTAATAATATTGCCCTACCTACTAATATAACAATTACAAATGAGCAATTACGATTAAAATTACGTATAGATAATGTCAATAGGTTAGAGCATGATTGAAGTTTTAAGTCCTTGCAAAATTAATTTGTTTTTATATATTACAGGAAAACGTCCTGATGGTTATCATAATCTGCAGACTCTCTTTGCCTTACTTGAGCATGGAGACAGCATGCGTTTTGATGAACACTATTGCAATGAATTAAGTTTAAGTGGTAACTTTAACTGTAAACTTGAAGATAATTTAATCTATAAAGCCTATGATTTATTAAAATCTTATACCAAACAAGATTTTGGGGTAAAAATAGATGTAACTAAACGTATTCCACAAGGTGGTGGTTTAGGTGGTGGATCTTCAAATGCTGCTAGTACTTTATTAGTATTGAATAAAATGTTTAAGCTAAATTTAAGTTTAGATGAACTGTTAAAGCTTGGACTTAAACTAGGAGCAGATGTACCAGTTTTTGTTAATGGACATAGTGCTTTTGCAGCTGGTGTTGGTGAGCAATTACAAAATATTAATCTTAAAGAGCAATATTTTTTGGTGGTAACACCTTCTGTTCATGTGAGTACCGCAGCTATTTTCCAAGATCAAAATTTAAAACGTGATACCAAAGTTAGAACTTTATCAGAACTAATGAATAGTGAGTTTAGCAACGATATGCAAGAAATTGTTGTAAAAAAATATGATAAAGTTGGACATACCTTAACTAGATTGATAAAATATGGGCACGCACAAATGAGTGGTAGCGGCTCATCTTGTTTTGTTGCTTTTGATAGCTTAAAAGCCGCACAACAAGCATGTGATGAGCTAGAACTTACTGATTGTGCAGTCTTTATAGCCAAGTCTATAAATACATCAACTGTTTATTCTGCTCTAAACGAGTATTTTTAAAATTTTCAGGAAATATTATGGCCGATATGAAGTTGTTTGCAGGAAATGCCACCCCTGATCTTGCAAAAAATATTGCTTCTCGCTTATATACCCACCTAGGTGATGCTACCGTTGATCGTTTTAGTGATGGTGAAATTCATGTACAAATTAATGAAAATGTACGTGGTTGTGATATTTTCATCATTCAATCAACATGTGCCCCAACTAATGATAACCTCATGGAACTTATTGTAATGATTGATGCTATGCGTCGTGCTTCTGCAGGCCGTATTACTGCTGTAGTTCCATACTTTGGTTATGCAAGACAAGATAGACGTTTACGCTCAGCTCGTGTTCCTATTACCGCTAAGGTTGTAGCAGATTTTCTGTCATCTGTAGGTGTTGATAGAGTCTTAACTGTAGATCTACATGCAGAGCAAATTCAAGGCTTTTTCGATGTTCCTGTAGATAATTGTTTCTCTTCTAAGATCTTTGTTGATCATATGCTAGAGCAAAATCTAACTAACCCTGTAGTAGTTTCTCCTGATATGGGTGGTGTAGTTAGAGCTCGTGCTATTGCTAAACTTTTAAATAATGCTGATATTGCCATCATTGATAAGCGCCGTCCTCGTGCAAACGTATCTGAGGTTATGCATTTAATTGGTGATGTTAAAGATAGAGATTGTATTATTGTTGATGATATTATTGATACAGGTGGTACTTTATGTAAATGTGCTGATGCTTTGAAAGAAAGAGGTGCTTTACATGTAATGGCATATGCTACTCACCCTGTATTATCAGGTGCAGCCTTAAATAATATCTCACAATCATTATTAGATGAACTTGTAGTTTCTGACTCAATACCTGCATCTGAGCAAACAAAGAAGATTGAAAAAATTAAATATCTATCTTTAGCTCCAATGTTAGCAGAAGCTATACGTCGTATCAGCAATGAAGAATCAATTTCTGCTATGTTTGATTAGTATTTTTTGATATGTTTTAATCTAATTAAAATAATTCTTCACCCTAAAAAGGTGAAGAATTATTTTTTTATATTATCTAAAATCTTAAATAGCTGAAATCATATTATTAGACCAAATTAAAGAGTCTTCATATGAGCTTAAAATAACATTAATAGAGACACCCATGTTACGAGTTGAAGCTAATATTGTAGCTAAATTTTGATCTTCAATTGCACCCATGCAGATTAAAGCTTGTGATAATAAAGATTCACTTTGTTTTAAGCTATCTAAATAAAGCTTCTTAATTTGTTTTTTAATCTCCGTAGTATCACTATTATCATTAACTTCACTATTCATCATGGAAAATAACCCAGTTTGAAAAGCTAAAGTTTTTTCAATTTTATTACCACGTATATTTGCAATATTTTCCACAAAACGAGCTCTAACTAAAGCATATTTTAAACTTTCATAAGTTGGTTTATGTGTTTTGTATTCTTCTTCTAAAAATTGATTACGTCTTAAAGCATAAGCACAGCAAATACAGACAAAGTTTTTCATTTGCTCCTTACCTAAGTAAGTTACAGCATGGGACATAGTACTAATTAAGCCAACTAGACGCGGATTAGTGATATTGATAATATTTAAGATATTACCAACCATAAAAGCATACTTACCAATAATATCACCTAATAGTTTAAAATCTGGCTCTGCTTTAAAAATCTCATTGAGCATAACAATCATATCATTATTAAGCTCATGCTCTTGAGCGACTGTTACCTCATCATGTGCTTTATATTCTGCTTCATAGTACTTAGTTAAAACTAAATCTGTCCCCATTGCAAAACAATTATCAGCTTGAGCTTGATTATCTACATTTGTAGCTACAAGCTTAATTTTGACATTTTCTTCTTTTAAAGAACTAAATAATAAAATTTGTTCAGTTAAATTTCTTTGAGAATTAACAAAAACATAATCAATAGCATGAATAACATCGTGATAAGCTGTAGTCATCAATAAATCAATATCAATAGCAAATTTTGTATTTA
The DNA here is from genome assembly GCA_944389785.1 of uncultured Anaerobiospirillum sp. Lineage (GTDB taxonomy): Bacteria > Pseudomonadota > Gammaproteobacteria > Enterobacterales > Succinivibrionaceae > CALXNP01. The sequence continues at coordinate 31,734 of CALXNP010000002.1, read as the reverse complement.
ATCTATTAAGCATACTGATTTGATGCAATACAGTAGCAGTAGGCTCTTGATCATTTGGAATAATTACACATAACCTTGAAGTTTGATAAAAACGAGCCTGCTCTAGCAACATATTATCAATAGGCAATCTTATAGCAGCTACACTATTTTTACCAATAAAATTATCAATAGAGCGACGTATAAAAAAGCCAACTAAAATATGGTAAATGTGATCACTTTCTAAAGCATCAAGCATAAACACATTACCTTTAGTAAATTTAAGTTCATACATAGAGGCATTACCATCTTGTGTATAAAAAGGTGTACGTGAAATTAAATGACAGCGTAAATGTGATCTTTTACTAACTACCTCAACTTCTCCATTTGTTGATGCTTGAGCTTTTGCTTGAGTTTGAGCTTGTTGAGGTGTTGTTTTTTCTGATTTTTCTGCTGCGTCACTCATTTTACTTATTCTCTAATAAATTAATAAGTTTAGAACAAATGCCATTAAAACCACCATTTGACATAACTAAAATACTACATGGTGCTGCAGCTTTAGCTGTTGTCACAATATGCTCTAACATCTGATCGAAATCTTCAAAAACTTTAATCTTATTATTTTGCTGCTCTAAAGCATACGCATCCCAATTTACTGCATCATTAGCATAAATATAAATCATATCGGCACTTTCAAAAGCAAATGGCAGCATATCCTTATGTGCTCCTAACTTCATAGAATTAGAGCGTGGCTCAAACACTGCAATAATTTTTTCTGTAGCACCAATCTTTGCTCTTAGTCCTGCTGTAGTAAGCTTGATAGCTGTAGGATGATGGGCAAAATCATCATATAAACTTACACCATCAATACTTGCTTTAAGCTCCATACGTCTTTTTGGTAAAATAAAGCCTTGCATATATTCAGCACTAGCACTAAATGGCACATTAAGTTTATTGGCACAGACCATAGCCATTAAAGTATTATAAGCATTGTAAATACCTGTTAAAGAATAATCTACATGGCAAATAAATTCTTGTTTATGATAGATATCAAAGTTTGAGTAATCGTCAGCAACATTTTGTAAATGGTAATCATCTGTATCAAAGCAACTTGTAAGATTAGACCATACACCTTTTTTAATCACATCTTGTAAATTATGATCTAGACTATTAAAAACTACATGTCCCTGACCTTTAATAGTCCTAACTAGAAAATGAAATTGCTTTTTAATATCTTCTACACTATCAAAAATATCAGCATGGTCATACTCAAGATTATTTAATAAAGCAATTGTTGGTCTATAATGGATAAATTTTGAGCGTTTATCAAAAAAAGCACTATCATACTCATCAGCTTCAATAACAAAATACTTGCTATCAGTGTTACGAGCTGAAAAATCAAAATTACCAGGCACACCACCTATTAAAAAACTAGGGTTTAAACCAGCTCTGTCTAAAATATAAGCAAGCATTGAGGATGTAGTAGTTTTGCCATGTGTACCTGCAACTGCTAATACAGTTTTATGCTTTAAATAATGCTCACATAACCATTGTGGTCCTGAGACATAATTAAAATCCTCATTAAGCATACGCTCAATTACAGGCATACCTCTTTTCATTACATTACCAACTACAATTAAATCCATATTCAAATCTAATTGCTCAGCACCATAACCCTCAATAATTTCAATACCAGCCTCTTTTAATTTAGTAGACATAGGCGGGTATACATTCTGATCACTGCCTGTAACTTTAAAACCAGCACTTTTAGCAAGTATCGCAATACCTGCCATAAAAGTTCCACATATACCTAAAATATGAATGTGCATAATTAATCCTATTGACACTTTAAATATTTTTCAAAGGCACGAGAATGAGCAGCTTTTAACTTACCATCTTCAACATAAATCACATAAATTGCTTCATCATTACGCTGAGCCCATTTAATAGCTTCATCCTTACCTAAAACTAAAAGTCCTGTATCTAAAGCATCTGTTTTAGCAGCAGTATCACCTACAACGGTTACAGATACTGTTTTATGAGTAATAGGTTTACCTGTAGTAGGATCAATAATATGAGAATATCTTAATCCATTCTCCTCAAAGTAATTACGATAAGAACCTGCTGTAGATACAGCTTGTCCATGTGGACAAATCACACTATAAATACCAGATCCCTGTTTCATAACTAAATCAGGATCTTCAATACCAATTTTAAATTCTTTGTTACTGGCGTTATAACCTAAAGAGCGGCTTGCACCTGCTACTGAAACTATATAATTAGTAATTCCAAGTTCCTGCAGACGACTAGCTAAAAGATCTGCACCTAAACCCTCACCTATAGTAGACAAATCAAGACGCACATCAGGATTAGTTTTAACTAAATAAGCATTGCCTAATGCATCACGTCTTAATTCATATTTATCAAGTCCTACTAATTTTTTAGCAGCATCTATTTGCTCTTGAGTTGGACTAACAGTAGGTTTTGCTTTAGGACCAAACCCCCAAAGATCAACTAATGGCCCTACAGTAAAATCCATAGCACCACCAAGACGTAAACTCTCACGTCTGCTTTCTTCAATTACCGAAGCTAAATATGGTGAAATAGCAAAAGGCTCTGTACTTTTAAAATTGTTAAAGCGTAAAATTTCGCTATCATCAAAAGTAGAAATTGCATTAATAACTTGACTAAAAGCTTTGTTAGCTTCTGCTTCTAAACTTTCTGCATCTAATTTATCTTGACCAAATACTGAAACACTATAGTAAGTGCCCATTGTTTGACCTTGCACATTGACTACATTTTGTTTAGGTGCATCTTTTTGACAAGCACTTACAGTAATTACACACAAACTTAATAATAATGCTAACTTAAAGCTTTTCAAACTAGCCTCCAAATTTGAGGAAAAGTACAAGTATAATTATTTTTTATTATTATATTTAATATCTATACAGTTTTATAATTTTATACATTTTTATGAGCAATAACGAGATCTGCTTTGCATTTTTTAGCAGGATTTCTTTTATGTTCTGAGCCTGCAAAACCACAAGAGCAAGAACAACTTGCACAAGTTAAACCTTCTAAAATAGCATTAGCCTCATTTTCAGAAAGTAAAGCTTTTCTTTGAATTAAAAAACCTATAGACATACCTGCTACGAAAAGTACAAATATAATAAATGAAGCAATGTAGATCATATCAACCCCTATATTTACCCAAAATCATTTGACAGCCAAAAACTTTTGATGTTACTTAGCCTTGAATATATTAACATATTTTAATAATACCTTTGTCTAGCTACCAATATTTTTCAACATTGATTTTTAACACTAAACTTAGCTTTTAAGCCTTTATACTGACAGTTTTTATAAGCTGTAATAGAGAAAATATCTCAATATCTAATAACTTGTAAAATCACTTCAAATTAACTTAATTATTAAAGATAAAGTCACTATTAATAAAAATATGTTTTTTTACACATAATCAAAGCAAATAAACGGTATAATTACAACTTATATTGTTGCAACGTTAAATTTGTTAATTGTTATTGAGAAAAAAAATGCGTACTAGTAATTACCTTTTAAGTACTTTAAAAGAAAATCCTGTTGATGCTGCTGTAGTATCACATCGTTTAATGCTAAGAGCTGGTTTGATACGACAAATAGCTTCAGGTATATATGCTATTTTACCTACAGGTTTTAGAGTTTTACAAAAAGTAGAACAAATTGTTAGAGAAGAATTAAACAAAAAAGGAGCCATTGAGCTAAATATGCCAGTGGTTCAGCCTGCTGATCTATGGAGAGAATCTGGTCGTTATGAAAAATATGGTCCTGAGCTATGCCGTTTAAAAGATCGTAAAGATAATGAATTTGTTTTAGGACCAACACATGAAGAAGTAATTACAGCTATTGCTCGTAAAGAAATAAAATCAGCTCGTCAATTACCTATCAATCTATATCAAATTCAAACTAAATTTAGAGATGAGATTAGACCTAGATTTGGTATGATGAGAGGACGTGAGTTTGTGATGAAAGATGCTTACTCTTTCCACATGGATAAAGCTTCTTTAAAAAAGACTTATGATGATATGTATGATGCCTATAGCCGTATCTTTACTCGTTTAGGACTTGAGTTTAGAGCTGTAGAAGCAGATACTGGTGCTATTGGCGGCAATCACTCTCATGAATTCCAAGTTTTAGCAGATGCTGGTGAAGATACTATTGTATTTTCAGATAAATCAAACTATGCAGCTAACATTGAAATGGCAAAAGCACCTGCTCCTGATTATGAAAGAGCACAGCCTAATGGCAAAGCTATTGAAAAAATAGCAACACCAAACTGTGTTAGTGTTGATGAAGCTGCTGCTGCTTTAAATCTTGATAGCAATCAAGTACTAAAGAGTCTTTTAGTTAAAGCAACTGATGGTAGTTTAGTCATGATCTGTCTACAAGGCAATTATGAGTTAAATGAAGTTAAAGCTTCAAAAATTGAGGGTATCAGTTCACCTCTTGAATTTGCAAGTTTAGATGAAATTAAAGAATATACTCAAGCAACAGCCGGCTCTTTGGGGCCTGTAGGATTTAAAGGTCGCATTATTATTGATCAAAGTGCTGATAAGATGGCTAATTTTGCTTGTGGTGCTAATGAAACAGGCTATCACCTTATCAATGTTAATTGGGATGTTGATGTTAAAAATTATGAAGTTTATGACTTACGTAATGTTGTAGAAGGTGATAAGAGTCCATACGATGATGGTATCTTACATTTAAGAAAAGGTATAGAAGTTGGTCAAGTCTTTATGCTTGGTACTAAGTATTCACAAGCTATGGGCTGCTGTGTACAAGATGAAAATGGCAAGCTTGTACCTATGGAAATGGGTTGCTATGGTATTGGTGTAACTCGTGTAATTGCTGCAGCAATTGAACAGCATCATGACGATAAAGGTATTGTTTGGCCAGAACCTATGGCTCCATTTAAAGTAGCTATCGTAGCAATTGGTATGAATAAATCTTCAGAAGTTAAAGAAGTAGCAAACAAGCTGTACAATGAACTATTAGAGCGTAATATCGAAGTTTTATTTGATGATAGAGATGAGCGCCCTGGTGTAATGTTTGCTGATATGGAATTAATAGGTATTCCTCATACCATAGTAGTTGGTCAAAAATCTTTAGATCAAGGTATGCTAGAATATAAACACAGAAGAACACAAAGCAAAGAGCTTGTTGCTAAGGACAATATCATTGATTTTGTAATTAGTAAATTTGAAAATTAATAGGCATTTTTATGAAAACCTTAATACTTACTTTATCTTTAGTAATTTTAAGCTCAGCTGCTTTTGCTAAAGATGTTTACGTACGTGGTCACCACAGAAGTGATGGCACTTATGTACAATCCCATCATAGATCAAGTCCTAATCACACAAGTTATGATAATTGGTCTACTAAGGGAAATACTAATCCATATACAGGAAAAGAAGGCACTAAAGATCCTTATTATTAAAAACCTTAAATGATAAAGCTTGTATGTGTTTGACAATTTATCATAAATAATGCTAAGCACTAGTTTTAATACTTTAATACAAAACTAGTGCTTATATTTAAATATATAATTTCATACTAAACTATCTTCATTACCTTCTATTGCCTATATTTACCTACTTTTTCTTATTCTTTACTTATTAGCTTTGATATTCTTTTAATAAGATTTTAAAAATAGGTGTATTTATGAATCAAACAAATATGCAGCAAAAATTTATACAAGAACTAGAGCAAATAGCTTTTGATATTTTATATGAATATCAAAAAGAACAAATTACAATAAAACTTAATAGCAATAGTACAACCATATTTCAAAGTAAATTTGGAGGCACCCCCTATCTTGCTCATAGTGATGAAATACCAACAAATGATCTTGGACAACAATTTAGATTACTTGCTCAAATAAATTTATCAGAATTACCAACAAATCATATTTTTAAAACTAATGCAGGTATTTTACAATTTTGGATCTTAAATGATGAATGTTTTGGTGTTAATAATAGGAATGGATATAAAATTATTTTTTATCAAGATATTGATACAAGTGTAACTAAAGAAGAAGTATTGGCTAAATATAAACCTTACAGTGAAAATGGTGAGGATTATTTTCCTATTGACGGTGAATTTGCTTTGCAATTTAATTCTAGTATAGGTTACTGTACTTTCACTGATGAAACTTTTTCTAGAATATTCAGCCAAAAAATAACAGAGTTTTATCATACTAAAAAAGATGAATATATGGATATATTTGCTAAATATCTAACATCTGACAATGAATTAAAGTCTTTTGATATAGAGAGCTTATTATTAGAAAATTCTAAAACAATAAAAGATAAGCTTGATCAATGGGGACATAAAATAGGAGGTTACCCTAACTACACACAATCTGATATTAGAGAAGATGAAAATCAAGATTATGATATCTTATTACTACAGATAGATTCAGATATCTATGGTAAACAAGAAATTATGTGGGGTGATTGTGGTGTAGCTAATTTTTTTATTAAAACTAAAGATTTGGAAAATTTAAACTTTAATGATGTTCTTTATTCTTGGGATTGTTGTTAAATTTTAAAATATACTAATATTTTTTATTTAATTTATAAATTAAACTTAAATTTATATTAATAATTAAAATAATTTTCTTGATTAAATTCTACTAACTAACTCTTAATTAAGATCTATTATAGATATAATATATAATTTATATCTATATCTATCAATATATTTATAAGAATAAATTGTGATCAATTTAAAAAAAGTATATAAAAACTTAATATAAAAATGATCTAGATCACATTATTAATATGTAAACGTTATCACTTTTTTATATTTATTCAATATTTCTATATTGATAATTAACAATAATTTATGTATAACAAATATTTTATATACTTAAAAAATACATAATAGATAAATAATTTATTCTATTTTTTCTTGCTTTACATCTCATTTTTTTTTGTAGCTTATCTCTATCATAGTGGCTATACAAAGTTCTTAATCATCTTGGAGGATGTTATTATATGAAAAAGACAATTACTGCTATCGCTGCTGGTGTTTTACTTGCAACCATGTCATCATCAATGGCTGCTGATAATGTATTGATTGGTTCATGCATTTACAAGTTTGACGATACCTTTATGACAGGTGTACGTAACAATATGGAAGTTGCTGCTAAGGATTTAGGTGCAGAAATTGAGCTTGTAGATTCACAAAACCGTCAACCATTACAAAACGATCAAGTTGATACATTCATCACCAAGGGCGTAAATGCATTAGTCGTAAACCCTGTAGATAGAAGTGCTGCAGGTCCTCTAGCTAAGAAAGCAAAGGATGAAAACTTACCTATTATCTTCATTAACCGTGAGCCTGTTCGTGAAGTTTTAGATTCATGGGATAAGTCATATTATGTTGGTGCAAAGGCTGAAGAATCAGGTACCATTGCAGGTCAATTAATTGCTGACTACTTCAAGGCAAATCCTGCTGCTGATAAGAATGGTGATGGTGTAATTCAATACATCTTAATCAAGGGTGAGCAAGGTCACCAAGACGCAACCTTACGTTCAGAGTACTGCGTAAAAGCTATGAAAGACGCTGGTATGAAGATTGAGGAAATTGGTAGTGATAATGCTAACTGGGATAAGGTTCTAGGTCACGATAAGATGAAGAACTTCATCACAGCTAAGGGTATTGATGCAATTGAAGCTGTTTTAGCAAACAATGACGATATGGCTTTAGGTGCTATTGAGGCATTAAAGTCAGAAGGTTACAACACAGGTAAGGATCCTAAGAAGTTTATCCCTGTTGTAGGTGTTGATGCTACTGCTCCTGCTCTACAAGCAATTGGTGCAGGTCAAATGTTAGGTACATCACTAAATGACGCTAAGAACCAAGGTACAGCTGCTGTACGTATTGCTGTTAAGGCAGCTCAAGGTGAGGCTATTACTGATGAGTCAATCGGCTATAAGGTAACTGATGGCAAGTACGTTTGGATTCCATACGTAAGAGTTGATGCAACTAACTACAAAGACTTTATGTAATAAAGTATTTATACCTAAGTTTTAATTTTATACATAAAACCCCTATTTATTAGGGGTTTTTATAGCCTAAAAAGGGGGTTTGTTTCATGGGTGAATATGTCCTTGAGATGAACGACATTGTCAAAAGATTTCCAGGTGTTATAGCCTTAAATCATGCCAATTTAAAAGTACGCCCAGGTACAGTACATGCCTTAATGGGTGAAAATGGTGCTGGCAAGTCTACTCTCATGAAATGTTTATTTGGTCTGTACCATCCAGATGAGGGTGAAATCATTTTCGACGGTAAGAGCATTAATGATATTCCAAATACAAAAGCTGCTCTTGCTATGGGTATCTCAATGATTCATCAAGAATTGCATCCTATACGCTATCGCTCTGTTATGGAAAATGTATGGATTGGACGTTTTCCAACACGTTTTGGTTTTGTAGACCATGATAAGATGTATAAGGATACAGTTGAGCTTTTCAAAAAAATAGGACTTAATGTAGATCCAAGAGCTATAGCTAAAAATGTACCGCCATCACAGCTGCAACTTGTTGAAATTGCAAGAGCTGTAAGCTATAACGCTAAAATCATTATTATGGATGAGCCAACTTCTTCATTAACAGAAAACGAAGTTGAATATCTATTTAAAATTATAGCTCAACTCAAAAGTGAAGGCCGTTCTATTATTTACATTTCTCACAAGATGGAGGAGATTTTACGCATTAGTGATGATGTTACTGTTATGCGTGATGGTAAATATGTAGGAACTTGGCTTGCTAAAGATATTGATCAAGACTTTATCATTAAAAACATGGTAGGTCGTGATTTAACAAATAGATTCCCTATTAAAGATCAAGAACCTAGCTCTGAAGTTGTACTTGAAGTTAAAAACTTTACTGCAGCAGCAAAGCGCTCTTTTGTGGATGTAAACTTCCAACTACATAAAGGTGAAATTCTTGGTATCGGTGGTCTAGTAGGTGCTCAAAGAACAGAACTAGTTGAAGCTATTTTTGGTCTTAGAGCTTTAGCTAGTGGTCAGCTGTATAAAAATGGGCGTCAAATTGAGGTTAAATCAGTACGTGATGCTAAGAAAAATGGTATTGCTCTATTAACTGAAGAGCGTAGACAAAATGGTATCTTTGGCATTTTGTCTATTCTAGATAATACTGTTATTGCAGCTCAACAAAGCTTTGCCCATATGGGTATTTTAGATAATGCCAAAAGAGAACCTGCAGCTTCTCAATCATGTCAAGAATTAAAAGTTAAGATGCCAAATCTTGCTACCCCTATCAAAAACTTGTCAGGCGGTAATCAACAAAAGGTATTGATTGCAAGATGGCTATTGACTAATTCAGATATCATTATTTTTGATGAACCTACACGTGGTATTGACGTAGGTGCTAAATACGAAATTTATACACTTATGTTAGATCAAGTAAAACAAGGCAAATCAATTATTATGATTTCATCTGAAATGCCAGAGTTAATGGGTATGTCTGACAGAATCATGGTTATGTGTGAAGGTCACGTTACTGGTTTTGTTGATAAAGAGAATTTTGACCAGGTTGAAATTATGCGCCTGGCCTCATCCTTTAAGAAATAAAGGGAGCTTTTTATGTCAAGCGTTATTAAAAGAAGTTCATATTATAAAGGACTTGCAGGAATTGGTGCTGCAATCTTACTTTTAGGTATAGGCTTATATTTTGCTAGTATTAGAACCTTATATGATCTACCTGTACTTATGGTTTTACTAGGTATTTGGATTACTGGTGTTAATGCTTATCGTGTAGCTAAACCAGGTGTAGAAACTGCAGATATTGAGTTTAATAGAAAAACCATTAATAACTTCTTAACAAATTATGCCATTATCATTGCTATGGTGGTTTTAGTTGTAGTTATTTGTGTTATTCAACCACGTTTTATGCAAGTACGTGTGGTTTTAGATATTATGACTCAATCTTCAACTAAACTTATTATCGCCTTAGGTATCTGCTTTACTTTAATTATTGCAGGATGTGACCTTTCAGCTGGTCGTATAGTAGGTTTGGCTGCTGTTGTTTCAACTTCAATGCTACAAACTCAAGATTATGCTAATCGCTTCTTCCCTGATTTAGCACAATTACCATTATTTGTACCTATCATTACAGCTGTTCTTATCTGTATGCTATTTGGTGCCTTAAATGGATTCTTAGTAGCACAATATGAAATGCACCCATTTATTGCAACCTTAGCAACATCAGTAATTGTATATGGTGCTTGTTCATTATACTTTGACCTTCCACCTAACAACTCACAACCTATTGGTGGTGTAAGACCTGATTTTGCTGCCTTAGGTCAAACTAAACTATTCCAAGTTGGTTCATTCCCTGGTGTTTCAGTACTTATCCCTATTGCTGCTGTAATCACTGTAGTAATTTGGTTTGTATTAAATAAAACTGTCTTTGGTAAGAACGTATACGCCTTAGGTGGTAATAGAGAAGCTGCTGTAGTAGCTGGTGTAAATGTTTATGCAACTAACCTTTTCATCTTCGTATTAGCAGCTGGTCTATATGGTATTGCTGGTGTATTAGAAGCAGCACGTACTGCAGGTGCTACTAACCAGTATGGTCAAGGTTACGAGCTTGATGCTATCGCAGCTTGCGTAGTTGGTGGTGTATCCTTGATGGGTGGTATTGCAACAGTATCAGGTATTATTGCTGGTGTATTTGTATTTACCATTATTACCTATGGTCTACAATTTATTAGCGTATCACCTATGTGGCAACAAGTTATTAAGGGTATCATTATTGCTACCGCTGTTGCTATCGATATGGGTAAATACAGAAAGAAGAATTAATTTAAGTATTAATTGAAAATAATTTTGAACTAAGCCTAATATTTTTAATAATATTAGGCTTTTTTATGCATTATATGTTATCCTATCTATGTGTTAGTTACCTTATATAGGCTTGATATGAACCCGTGTGATAGTAATATAGATAATTTAATTAATCACTGTCAGATAGTATCTGATGTAGCTTTACTTGGCTGTCAAGACCAAGCTTTAGAACAGACCAATGATTTAATCGACAAGATTATCAACTTTGCCAAATCCCTACCACTTGAGTTATATAATAGACTCAAACTCATTTTAAATCGCTTATTTGATGCTAGATTACTCAATGATCTAAATCAAATATCAGACTGTGTAAACTATGAATTAATTTCGTTTTTACAACAAATAAAAAAAGCTTAATTAAAACCAAACAATGGTATATTAAATTTAAACTATTTATCCTTTTATTTTAAGAAATTGATGTGGGCTTAGTCCCACTTTTTTTTAAATATGTGAAAAACATAATAACCTCCTTATTAACCACTAATAATTGTTTAAGAATACCGACAATATATGTATAAATTAAGCTAAGTAGTTTTGTATAAAAAAGCAATACATCTGCCTTCTAATAAAACCTTATTGCTCTTAATTTTCTTCTATTTCAAAAATCTGCTTTCCCTTTATCCTGTAATTTATTTCCACAATATCACCATGATTGTACTATTCTATTACAATAGCTGTAACTATCACATCATATTAACTCTTTAAAAACAATCAAAGCAAACAACTTTCAACTATGCAATCAGTAAGACTTATTCGATTTTACTTAAAATTAATCCTAATTCGTATTATAATAATTAAGTCAAATTAGAATTAAAATAAAAGGTAATATTATGCAATCAAATAGAGAAAAAATTCGGCGTCTTATGATAGCAATCAATCAAATTGATGAGGCATACTACAAAGTATTGAGAACACTAAGTATAAAGGATAATGCTTTTGTCTTATTTTACGCAATTGCTGATGGAAAATCTTATTCACAAAAAAAGATATGTGATGAATGGTCTGTGCCTCGAACAACTCTCAACACTATAGTCCAAGAATATATCAAAAAAGAATATATTTGCTTAGTATCCACAGGACATAAAGAAAAAGAAATTGTATTAACTGAAAAAGGAAAAATCTTTGTAAAAAAAATCCTAACACCTATCTTTATAGCAGAAGAAAAAGCCATAGAACCATTTCTCAAAACAATGTTTGTAGAACAAGCTGAAAGCTTGGCAGAACAAATTAAAAATGAATTTAATAATATAAAACTGTAAATAGGAGTTTAATTATGTCAAAAAAATTCAATATTGATTTTGAGCCTGTTAAGTTGTTAGATCTGCCACAATTTATAAAAAAGTTACAAGAAGCGTTTTCTATTGCAGTTAAAGAAAAATTTGGTGTAACTACTCCAATACCTTCTGAAAAAGAGGTTCAAACATCATATCATGCAAAAGGAGCAGAAACCTATCACATTGTATTAGATGGAAATTGTATAGGAGGTGTAACACTCACAATTGATGAAAAAACACAATATAACTCATTAGACTTATTTTTTATTTCTCCAGAATACCATAGTCGTGGTTTAGGACTTGCAGCATGGAAAGCTATAGAAGCAAAATATCCAAATACGATAGTTTGGGAAACCATAACACCTTCTTTTGAGGAACGAAATATCCATTTTTATATAAATAAATGTGGTTTTCATATTGTTGAATTCTTTAATGAACATCATATTGATCCTAATATAACTTGCTCTGAAATACATTCTAGTGAACCAGTGCTAGGTATGGACTCTTATTTTCGATTTGAAAAAGTGATGAAATAACATATAACTGAATGGATTAGGTATCCTATACATAAAAACAAAAAATATGTTGTCAGTAATTATAAAAAACTATAACAAAATTTACTAAAAAGTATAATGTAAGCAAAACTTCTTTATATAATTGGAGTAAAAATATTTTAAGAACAACTATAAGAAAAACATGTAAACAAAGATTTTTGACCAAACAAAAAAAATTAAAAATCAAGAACTCATGTGATAAATAAAAAAATTAAAGTTAGTTTTATATAAACAAATACCCAGAAAATAAATCATTCTCTGGGTATTTAGTGAGATTTTAAAGTAAATCTTAGATAACAACTAGTTTGCCTTCAATGGCACCTGCTTGATCTAAAGCTTCGAGTACTGACATTAAATCACCAGGAGCAAGGCCTACTTCATTAACAGCACGAACTAAATCATCTAAAGTAGTACCAGTATCTAGCTTAAACATTGGTACATTCTTTTCTTGCACGTTAATATTAGTATTTGGTACTACAACTGTTTGACCTTGAGAAAAGGCATTTGGTTGAGATACTTGAGGATCTTCTGTTACTGTTACGGTTAAACCACCATGAGTTACAGCTACAGGTCTTAATCTTACTAAGTTACCTACAACAATGGTACCTGTTCTTGAGTTAACTACAATCTTAGCCTCATCTAAACCTTCTTGAATATCTAAGTTCTCAAGGCTAGATAAAAACTCTACTCTCTTTGCTCTATCACGTGGAGCCATTACAGCAATAGATACAGCATCTTGAGCCATTGCTACATTAGGACCATAAATATCATTAATAGCATTTGCTACATTGATAGCTGAAGTAAAATCAGGTCTATTTAAATTAAAGGTAATGGTATCTGAGTTTAAGAAATTATTAGGAACTTCTCGTTCAACAATACCACCATTAGCAATTCTGCCAACAGTTGGGGTATTTACTGTTACACGAGAACCATCTGCACCCTCAACACCTAAACCTGATACTACAAGCGAACCTTGAGCAAGAGCATAAACATTGCCATCAACACCTTTTAACATGGTTTGTAATAAAGTACCACCACGTAAAGAGCTTGCTTCACCTACAGCAGATACAGTAACGTCAATTGTTTGACCAGGCTTTGCAAAAGGAGGTAAATCAGCATGCACAACAACAGGAGCAACATCTTTAATTTTTAAAGTTTCATTTTCAGGAACTTTAATACCAAAGTTGTTTAACATTGATCTAAAGCTTTGCTCAGAAAAAGCAGAGTTTTTCTCACCAGTACCAGCAAGACCAACTACTAAGCCATAACCTATTAATTGATTTGATCTAACTCCAGCTACACTAGCCATATCTTTTAAACGTGTAGCATTAGAAGTTGATGCAACAAATAAAGAGACTACCAAAAGACCAATCTTTAATAAATTATTAAAAACTTTCATCTTAATTGTCTCCTTATATTAGAAGAATATATTAAAGGCACTATTGAAGAATCTAGACAACCAACCACGCTCTTGAGTACTTGCAAAATCACCAGTGCCACCATATTGTATTCTAGCATTAGCAATTCTTTGTGAGGAGACTGTATTGTCAGAATTTACATCTTCTGATCTTACAATGCCTGTTACACGCACATACTCTTGACCATTATTTAGCATGAGCCACTTTTCGCCCTGTACTACTAAGTTACCATTAGCCAAAACCTTGACAACAGAAACAGAGATATTACCTCTTAAGCTATTTGACTGACTAGCATCAGAAGCTCCATCAAAAGCAGAGCTATTGTTCATGCCTATTGTTGGTGTATAACCAAAAGCAGAGATTGGTCTGCCAGAGAAAGTTATACCTCCAAGATTCATGCTATTAGTTTTATCAAGTGTAGTTGCCGCATTTTTAGAGGCTGCTGTAGCTTCATCTAATTGTACTGAAATAAGATCACCCACTTTGTGAGCCTTAGTATCAGTATATAAACCATTATTAGTTGAATATGGATTAAATAAGCTACCTGTAGGTACAGCATTAACAATATCTTCTTCAGGCAATGCTGGAGCATATGCAGGATCATCTGGCTTTGGATCAAAAGTATCTAAAGCACAACCTTGCATAACTAAAGCACTAGCTATAGCTGTTGTAATCAATATTTTCTTCATACCCTACCCCTTGCCTTTAGCATTAAACCGAAGAAATTAAAGTACCCATCATTTCATCAACTTTAGTTAAAACTTTAGAGTTCATTTCATAAACTCTTTGAGCTTCAATTAAATTAACTAACTCTTCAGTTACTTTAACGTTTGCAGTCTCAAGCATGCCTTGACGAATGTAACCCATACCATCTTGACCACCAACACCTTGTTGTGGAGCACCTGAAGCTGTAGTCTCAAGATACAAATTCATACCAATAGGTTCTAAACCTGATGGATTAATAAAATCTGTGACGGTAATTTGACCTAAATCTTGAGCATTTGGATCATTTGCAATTTGTACAGAAACTTGACCATCTTGACTTACTGTCATACTTACAGCATTTTCAGGTATTTGAATCTCAGGCAATAAAGGATAACCTTCACCTGTAGTTACAATAGTACCTTCTTCATTTTTGGTAAATTGTCCATTACGAGTATAAGCTGTAGTACCATCTGGCAATAAAATTTCAAAAAAGCCTCTGCCTTGAATCATTAAATCAAAACTATTATCTGTAGTTGATACATCACCTTGAGAGTGATCTTTTTGAGTTGCAACAACTTTAGAACCAGCACCAACCATTAAACCTGCAGGTAAAAAGCTATCAGCTGTTGATCTGCCACCTGGTTGATTAACCTTTTGATATAATAAGTCTTCAAAAATGGCTCTACTTTTTTTATAGCCAATGGTAGAAGCATTGGCGAGGTTATTAGATGTCACTGAAATATTAGTTTGTTGTGCATCTAAACCTGTCTTACTAATCCATAAAGCTGGTATCATTTTTTATCTCCTTTGGCTAATCAAAGCTTAGTAGTCTATCCTGTGATTGATCCATTGTATTGGCTGTTTCCATCATCTTAACTTGAGTATCATATTGTCTTTGAATACGAATTAAAGATGTCAGTTCTTCGACAGGATTTACATTAGAAGTCTCAAGCATGCCATTTTGTACACGTACTGTAGCATCAGCTTGCAAAGCAGTACCACTCCTATCTCTAAATAGTCCATCATAGCCTTTTTCAATGGTCTTAATATCAGGACGAACTAATTTAATTCTTACAAATTCTTCTATAACATTAGCATCAGCACCTAAAGGACGGGCTGAAATCATACCATCAGGAGAAATAGTTACTCCCTCAAGCGGTATAGGTAAAACTATTTGTGTACCATCTTCATCTAGTACATCATGACCATTTGTAGTTCTTAATACACCATCAGAACCAAGTTCTAAGCTACCAAAACGAGTATAAGCTTCGCCACCTTGAGCATCACTTACTGCTAACATACCCTCACCTTGTATAGCTATATCTAAAGCACGTGAGGTAGTCTGCATAGCACCACCTTCCATATTGTAGCCTGGTCTTTCAGTCATAGCAAAGGCACGTGTAGGATATGCATTTGCAAAAATTGACATAGCACGGCTATTTTCAAAATCTGCTTTAAAACCAACAGTATTTGCATTTGCTAAATTGTTTGAGCGTACAGCTAGAGAATGAAAATTCTCCTTAGCTCCTGACATTGCAACCCATAACAAATTATCCATTAATTACTCCCTGTACTAAGACACAAGTTATAATGGGTAAAGAGCAATTAATATGCCAAGGATTATAAGATGTTGATATTAAAATAAAAATTAACAAATTGGCAATATTTGCCACAGAGGCAAATACTTTTTTTGACATATATAAGATAAGGTGGCACTTATCTTATATATTATGATAAAGATTAGATAGAGATTTGTTCTACCTTGCTTAGAGCAAGCTCGCCATATCCTATTAAGTTCAACATAGTAGTATCCATAGTTGGACCTAAGGTTACAGAACCTACTACACCGTACATTTGTACTGGTAAACTAGTAGCTTGACCATTAACCTCACCTACAACCTCAATAGTATACTTGCCTGGATCATAGAACTCTACATCTTCAATTGTACCGTCATCTTTTTCAGTGAAACTCTTAACACCATCCCAAGCAAATTGCATTTTGCCATCACCTGCGATTGCATCTGACTCTGAAATTACAGTACCATTTTGATCTTTAATTACAACCTTAATATTAGATGCACCCTCACCTGCATCAAATTGACAGTAAACAGGATTTTTACCATCAAAGTAACCTTTATTAGTATCAACTAATACAGAACGACCAACTAAGGTTGACGCAGTAAGAGCTGAGTTTGATGTCACTGCATCAATAACACCCTGCATATTACTGTTAATAGTGGTTAAATTCTCAACCATTGACAGTTGTGACATGGTAGTAATCATTTGATTATTATCAAATGGCTGTGTTGGATCTTGTTGAGCAAGCTGAGTTGTTAACAAGTTCAAGAAGTCAGCCTGTGTTAAAGTGTTACCACTTTTAGACGCAGTTGAAGTAGCTTCTCTTATTGATGCACTATATTCATTAGTATAAGAAGAGTTTCCTACACTACTTGTATAATCAACTGCCATTTTAAATTCCTCCTAGATTATAGAAAAGATGGAAGCTTTTTCTCTCTTAAATTAGTTTTGCCTCTTATTTTTTATTCGGGCTTTTTAGTTTTGGACTACCATCTTTATCCAAATCTTCAAACTAACCACGCTTTCATATATTCAAGATACATGCCATTTTTTCTAAAAAATATTTTTAATATTATTTTCAATTAGTTATTTATAATATATCAGCTTACCAATCAAGTTATAAAAAGAAAACTTAACAGCTTTTGCCGTTATATATGGCAAAACTTATTTCAATAATCTAAATGCACAAATCAAATACTATAAATAATTAACAATAAAAAATAATCACTATAATCTAACACTGATAGTTTTAACTAAAAATGTAAGCTAAATAAAGATGTAAAGCATTAATGCACAATCTTAAAATTATAAAAGCTCTATCTTGATTTTATAGATATTCAATGCTAACCTAAACAGCAATTAAAAAATATTCTTATAAAAGAAATTTTTTATAACGACTATGTTCTAGCCGGTACAAAAAACTTTTTAGTAAGATTTATAAGATATAAAAAACTTACTGTACTAAAAACTTTTGTTAAATTTTAAAATTTAACAAAGTGTTTCTTTTACTCACTAATCAAATACTATCAAAACACCATGAATATATTTAAATTCTTTAAAATATCAATAGGAGTAACATTACTCTATAGTGCAAGTACATTTGCTTATAATGATGTCTACATAAATTATCTTGTACAAACAAAAAAAATATCCTATCAAACAGCTAAAGATAAAGTAACTCAACAAAGAGAACAATATATAAAAGCTAAAGATGCAATTCTAGATGGACGTTTAATGGAAGCTTCTAGAATAAAAAATACCTATTTAAAAGACTACCCTCTTAATATTTGGTTAGATTATTACTATCTATCTCGTAATATTAGTAATGAAACTTTTAAAGATGGCATGAAGTTTATTAAAGATCAAAAACATCACGAACTAGGTGCATTATTAAAACAAAGATATATAAATTATTTTGCTAAACAAAATGATTTTAAAAAAATTGCTGCTATTTTAGATAAAAAACCTTTTAACAATACTAATAATTTAAATTTTAGACAAAAAGCACTAATGTGTCGTTTTTATGAGGCTAATTGGCATATAAACAAAGCTAGTACAGAGGCTGTGTCATTTGCAACATCTTTATATTTATCTTTAAATAGTAAACCTCAAGATTGTAATGGTCTAATGGGCCTACTTGAAACTAATGGTTATATAACAGATGCATTAAAGATAAAGAAAATAGAGAAAGCCTATATAGAAAAGGATTATAAAAGTAGCTTATTAAGTATAGTTAATAGTTTACAAAATGAAAAACTAAAACAAAGAGCTATTGCTTACATGGCTTTATATGAGGAGCCTCAAAATCTTTTTGAAGTAATAAAAAATAACAACCCATCAAATACTAGAGTCGCAGTATTAGTTTTTAAACGTCTTGCCAACACTGATACTAAAAAAGCTGTAACTTTATTAGATGATTTTATAAAACGCTATAAACCAAGTGATGTTGAAACTATTGATATATACCAAATCATAGCAAAAAATTTATTAGACAGAAATGCTAGTTTAGAAGATATTAAGTGGATTGATGATAATTTACCTGTTATAGCTTGGAGTGAATATATTCAGACTCAAAGATTAAGAAGAGCTATATACCATTCACAATGGAAGGTAGTTGATGTACTGATAGATAATTTAAGCAGCTATGAGAAAAATCAAGTTAATTGGCGTTATTTTAAAGCAAGAGCTCAAAAAGAACTTGGTCAAATACAAAATGCTAATGAACTTTTTATTAAATTAGCTAAAGATAGAAGCTTTTATGGCTTTTTAGCAGCTCAAAGCATTGGTTATCCTATGAGCTATAATCATATTAAGCTAAAAAAAGGGTTAAAATTCCCTCAAGGTATCTATAAATCAAAAGCTAGCTTAAGATATTTTGAGCTTGAAGCTTTAGGTGATAATAATTCTATCTATGAATGGCGTGAAGTAGCTAAATATGGGACCCATGATGAAGCTTTACTAATGGCACAATGGGCTTTGGATAATAATAAATTTAACTTAGCCATTGATACTGTTATAAGTTCAAAACGTTGGGATTATCTTGATTATCGCTTCCCTATTGCTTATGAGGATGTCTACCAATTAAACTCAAAAGAGTTTGATATTCCTCTATCATTTATCTATGGAATTTCACGTCAAGAAAGTATGCTCAATGCCTCAATCAAATCTCACGCTGGTGCTGTAGGTCTTATGCAGCTAATGCCAGGTACAGCAAAACAAATGGCACGAAAGCATAAAGCTAAATATAAAAATAGCAGAGATCTTGTCGATCCTAAGTTAAATGTATTTTTAGGTACAGCTTATTTAAGATATTTAATGGACAAATTTGATAATAATAGAGTATTAGTAGCTGTAGGTTATAATGCAGGACCAGGCCGAGCTATAAATTGGGCTTCTAAAGATGGTAAAACTCGAGATGTAGCTCAATATGTAGAAAATATTCCATTTAAAGAAACAAGGCAATATGTACAAAATGTTATTTTGTATGATGCCATTTACTATAAGCTTATTAATAATAAAGAAAAACCATTACTTACAACACAAGAATTTAAATATAAATACTAAAATATAAATCTATAGGCTAATATAAGAGCCTATAGATTTTTTATATAAAGTTTCATTATAGTGATTTATACATTTTTTTTAAGGCAGACCGATCATCATGACTTGATCACAGTTTTTACTAACTTAATATAAGATATACTTCTTTGGTATTATTTTGTTTTAAAAAGTTAATTCAATTTATTATATTTATTTCAAATAAATATAGCGATATATCTAATTTTTAATAAAAAACTGCTTATTGAAAATCAATTTCTATCAGTCCTAAAAATGTGATCCAGTCGATATGGTCGGTTTGCCGTAATTTTTTTTTAGTATAAGTCTTTACAAAAAATAAAAATTTGATATTATATTTGCAAATTTATGCTCTGGTGGTGGAATTGGTAGACACGCTACTTTGAGGGGGTAGTTCGCGAGAGTGCGGGTTCGATTCCCGCCCAGAGCACCACACTAGCTTTCATAAGCTATCAAAAAATAAAATTCATTTCTATAATTACTTAATTTAGAAATTCTTTTTAATCCTATCAATACAATTAAAATTTCTTTGTAAAAGAATAAAATAAATTGTCTGTAATTATTAATGTGCATTATTTTTTCTATGAACTTGAGCAACAACAAATTCATCTAATAGTTTTTGCTCTCTAATGTTTTCTTGTTTTATTCTTTCTAAACGATGTTTTTCTAGTAAACTTTCAATAATCTTACGTCTTTTTTGCTTATCAAAATATAATCTTTGCTTCATTAGAGCATCTTGCTCTAATAGTTGTAAATCACGTTGTTGTTTTTCTATAATATTATCAAGCTTTTCTAAAAACGCCTGATAAGCAATATAATCAGAAGCAGCAAAACCTGAAGCTGCTTTTTGCTCAATTTCATCTATATAACTTTGTCTATACTCTATAATTTTTGCGATCTGTTCTTTATAGTAAGCAATTTTCTGCTGTGCTTGTGCAAAAATCTCTAAAGCTTTATTCTCTTCTTTGCGTCTTAAATCTAAAACTAAGAGTAAAGATTTATCATTAGCCATAGCTTAGCTTATTGAGATTGTCTGTTAAATGAGATACTAGCAGCTTTAGGTGCACCTTGCTGAGGCTGACCTTGCATTTGTCCACCTTGCATACGAGCAACTCTATCTTGAGCATCCCTAATTAAAATCATAGACAAATCTTTAAGACCTTCTAATGATTTTGCAAATGGTACTATCTCTTTCATTTTTTGTTGTGTAAAGGCATCTATATGAGGATGAATCATAATAGCTTGATCAATTTTTGGGTCAGAGCCTCTAACATAAGCACCAATTGAGATTAACTCTTTACTTTGAGTATATTGAGCCATACATTGACGTATAGTTCTTGCCATAGTCATATGTTCATCTGAAACAACAGCTGGCATAACACGCGATACAGACTTCTCTACATCAATAGCAGGATAATGACCTGAGTCAGCAAGCTCACGTGATAATACAATATGTCCATCTAAAATAGCACGAGCTGAGTCTGCTATAGGATCTTGAAGATCATCACCCTCAACTAGTACTGTAAAAAATGCAGTAATTGAACCTTGATCTGGACCACCATTACCAGCTCTTTCAACTAAAGCTGGAAGCTTTGCAAATACTGAAGGCGGATAACCTTTAGTAGCTGGAGGTTCACCAATGGCAAGTGCAATTTCACGCTGAGCCATAGCATAACGAGTTAAAGAATCAACAAGCAATAACACGTTATAACCTTGATCTCTAAAATACTCAGCTAAAGATAAAGTTGTTTCACAAGCCTTTAAACGCATTAAAGGAGAAGTATCAGCAGGGGCGGCAACAACAATAGAACGAGCTCTACCCTCTTCACCTAAAATTTCTTCAATAAACTCTTTAACCTCACGTCCACGCTCACCTACAAGACCGACTACAACAATATCAGCAGTAGTACCTCTTGTCATCATACCTAATAATACAGACTTACCAACACCAGAGCCTGCAAATAGACCCATACGTTGCCCTTGTCCTACAGTAAGTAAAGAATTAATAGCTCTAATACCTACATCAAGAGGCTGCTTTACAGGACGGCGTGACATAGGATTAATTCTTGATGGTACATAACAAGTAGCTGTTTTTGAAGTAATTGGTCCAAGACCATCTAGAGGATTACCTAAACCGTCAATAACTCGACCTAATAAATGAGAGCCATAAGGAAAATCAGCACGTGATGAAATAGGATGAACACTAGCATTTGGTGTAACACTTTTAAGCTCATCTGTCGGCATTAGATAAATAAGATCATTATTAAAACCTACAACTTCTGCATCCATAGGTCCATCTTTAGTATCAATACGACATCTATCACCTACAGCAACTTTTAAACCTTTAGCTTCCATGGTTAAACCTGCTACACGTGTAAGCGTGCCAGAAACTTGAGGTTTACTAGCAAAACTATCTTGAATATTAATACTCTTTAAACGTGATAACAAGTTTCCCATATTAATCCTTATTTAACAACTTCTGCTTCTTGTATCTGTACTTGTTCTTGAGCCTGCTCTGATGTTTGTGCTTGCTCTTGAGATAAAACCTCTTGTAACTTTTTAGTATGATCATTTGGTTTTAATTTTATAGCAGCCTGCACATCTTGAGTTTCTGTTGACTCTGGAGCCTTAGCAGCTTCTTGATTTTGCTTTATTACTTGTTCTTGTGCTTGTTGTTCTTCTTCTAGTAAACTTTGAGCTAAATCATCAAAACTTGTATGTAGATTTGGTTTTGGAGCTAGAGCTATTTTTTCTGACTCTTCATATGATGGGAAATCTTCTAAATGCTCACGCAAAGCACTATCTACAGCAGTTTGACTCTCTATCAAAAAGTTATTAATTAAAGCATCAATTCTGTCATTAATACGCCAATCAATAGAAGACACTTCATTAGAGACTATTACATCACCAATATTAAGTTTACTATCTACTTGTAAATCCCAATTTTGCTCTTTGATATATTCATTACCTACTAAAGTAGTGACTAAATCATAATCATGCTCATTTAAATAGATAGTGGCACCTTTTTTAGCATTAGGAAGCACTTCTATAGCTTTTTGTATAGTATTTTTAATAAATTGTGCATCAGTTTTAATTTCATGACCTAATAGTACAGCACATAAACGTGATACTAAATAGCACAATTCATCAGTAATATCCCTATCTACTTGACGCATAGGATTAGCTAAGAGATCAGCTATATGTCTAAAGCGATTTACTTGAGTAGTAACGATGCTTTCAGCGTTTTTTAAGCCCTCTTCTTGGCCTTTAAAAAAGCCATCTTCCTTACCTTTTAAAACACCATCTTCATAGCCTTGATTTAGACCATCTTCATAGCCTTTATCATAGCCCTCAGCATGACCTTTAGTTAAACCCTTGTCATAACCTTGAGTAAAACCCTCAGTATGACCTGCACTAAAACCCTCTTCTTGAGCTTGAGCCTTTAACTTTTCAATTTTTTCTTGTAACTGTTCTTCTTCTTGTTCTTTTTCTAATTGAGCTTTTAAAGCTAAAGCTTGCTCTTGTTCTTCTTTTTCAAGAGCCTTTTTTTCTTCTTCTTCTTTTTTAGATAGGTACTTTGCCTTTTGATCTTGATACCAACCACCAACAGGATAACCTAAAGCATTAGTACGTCTTGGTTTTCCATCATCAAGAATAGGCCACAACATTGGCTTAAAACTTTGTGATTCTTGCTGATCTAAAATAGTAACAACTGGCTTAACATCTTTATCTACTTCTTCTGGAAGAGTATCAATGAAGCTAGAAGTGTCTACATGCTCAGAAAACTTAACATCCTTAGCTGTCATGCTAATACCTTACCTTTAGTTAGATATACTCATCATTATTACCACGAGACAATACCACAAGACCTTGTTCTGCAAGCTTATGTGCAATAGTAAGGATATCTTTTTGGGCTGCCTCAACATCTGAGAGCTTAGTAGGACCCATAGATGACAAATCTTCACGTATAGATTCTGCAGCACGTGATGACATATTTCTAAAGAACTTAAGCTTAAGCTCATCATCTGCACCTTTTAAGGCCTTAACAAGCATATCATTTGGTACATCACGCAATAGAGTTTGAATAGATCTATCATCAATACCAGAGAGGTTCTCAAATACGAACATAAGATCTTGAATTTGTAGACCCATTTCTTTATCTTGCTGTTGAATAGCTGACATTAATTGAGTTTCTGTAGATGAGTCTAAGAAGTTCATAATATTAGCAGCACTCTTAAGACCACCAATCTTAGCTGTTTGAGCACCAGCAGATCCTGCAAATTGTTTTTCCATAATTTCATTTAACTCTTGTAAAGCTGCAGGTTGCACCTCTTCTAAGGTAGCAATACGCATAATTAAGTCTAATCTATTTGCTTCTGGGAATTGACTTAATATTTGAGCACTTTGTTCTGGATCCAAATAAGATAAAACAATAGTTTGAATTTGAGGGTGCTCATTTTGAATAATGGTAGCCACTTGTCTTGCATCCATCCATTTTAATGAATCAAGACCACGAGTACCTGTCCCCATAGAAATTTGATTAACTAAGCTATTGGCCTTGTCCTCACCTAAAGCAGTAATCAAGGCACTCTTAACAAAGTCAGAACTACCAATACCAATATTAGAATGCTTAGTAATTGATGTTAAGAAATTTTTATGTACAGCATTAACAGTATCATGATCAAAATCTTGAGCTTCAGCCATACGCATACCTAATTTTTGTACTTGTTTTGGCTCTAGATTTCTGAAGATCTGTGCTGCATCCTCTTCTGATAGAGACAGCATTAAAATTGCTGCCTTATCAGTACCACTTAAACTCTCAAGAGCTGCTTTTTCATCATCATTTAGCTCAAGTGCAGACTGTCTGCCTTGACTAGCTATAGTTTGATTTGCTGGTACATTCTTATCTGACATAACAACTCCTAAACAGTAGTATTCTTCTTATTCTCTTTACTATCAGAGTTAATCCATTCACGAATAACCTCTGATGACAATTGTGGCTCATTTGATACTAGGGTACGTACAGCCTTGAGTAAATCATTACCCTTGTTAAGATTTGGTAACTCAATACCACCTTCACGATTAATACTGTAAACTTGATCGGCCATATCATTTTGAGCTGCAATTAAGTTGAGATCATCATTACCCTCTAAGGCTAAATCACCATCAAAGTCTAGAGAACTCAAATTGTCCTCTTCTGCATTTCTGCCCTTAAGCAACTTGGTAATTAAAGGTCTTACAACAAAGAGTACAATAATTAAAATTACTAACACAGCAGCTGCTATTCTTACTATACGGTAGAATGACTCTTGCTGCCACCATGGAGCTGAAGGAGGTTCAGCAGTATGTGGGAATGAAACAGTCTCAACTGACACAAAGTCACCACGTCTTTCATCTAAACCTAAACCACCTCTTACAAGATCTGCAATCTTATCTAAATCTTCTTGTGGGCGTGGCACATAGCTTGTTACACCATTAGCATCAGTTTGCTTAATGTAATCAACAGCTACAGACACTGTCAAACGTGTGACAGAGTTAGTTGGTCTTACAATATGACGTATTGTAGTATCTAATTCGTAATTACGTACAGCTTCACGTGATTCTTTTGGATTTTCAGAACCATTGCCAATATTAGCAGTACCATCTTTTAATTGTTGAGGGATAGTTGCATTTGCAGGTGGTTGATTTGATAAAGAACCAGGCACACCATAAGGATTTACAATTTCTTTTTGTCCCTTCTCTTCACGCAATGTCTCAGAACGTACACTCATACTATCTGGATTGTACATCTGACGTGTTTCTTCTTCTAAAGTAGTATCTAATGTTAAATCAACTTCAGCAGTATAATTACCATAACCTAACATTGGACCTAAAATTGAATCTAACTTATCACGATACTGAGCTTCACGCAAAGTGCGTAATTCAAATTCTTTTTGTAATCTATCTTGCTCTTTGTCTGTAGCTGCATTTTGAGATGAGAGTAATCTACCATTTTGATCAGTCACTGTAACATCTTTAGTTAAAAGATTTTGTACAGATGATGAAACTGTAAAACGAATAGAATTTACATTTTCAGGAGATAAGTATGCACCTTGCTTCAAAGTTACAACAACAGCTGCACTTGGTCTGCTTTGCTGTCTAGCAAAAACATTTTCTTTAGGTATAGCAAGCAGCACAGTAGCATGCTCCACACCATCTATTCTTTCAATGGCACGAGCTAATTGCAACTCTCTACTATGTTTAATTCTTTCACCTTCTAGTCTTTGTGAAACACCAAAACCAGAATCTGTCATAATTAAGGCATTGTCATTGTTATTGTTGACCATCTGCTCAACACCAATGCCACGACGTAACATTAATTCACGTACTTGATTATATTGGTTAACTTCAATAGCAACACCATCAGTACCTTGTAATTGATAATTAAAACCTTCTACATCTAAAAAGTCTAAAACCTTACCCATTTGCTGAGGGCTATAGCGTCCTAAAAGACGATAAGCATCAGATGTTGCTGAAGATTGAATTGACACAACACCAATAATAGCTATTGATAAAAAAAGCACTACAAAGCCTAAAATAATTAAGCGACGTAAAACCTCACCATTTTTTAGAAACTCTGTAAAGCTTGATTCTCCCTTTTTAGCTTTATCAGCATCAGTATCAGTACTTGTATCTGCACCTACTGTTCCAAGACTTAGATCAACATTGCTTGCTGCTGCTCCAGGAGATACACTATCTTGTGTAGCAGGTGGATTACTTACAGTAGCATTTTGATCAGTTGTAGCTACAGGAAAATCATTTTGAGCCATATATCATTTACCTTTAAATCTTACGTCTTTTAAAATCTACTCAACGTTAAATTTGCATTTGCATAATGGTTTTATAAGCATCAACCATTTTATTACGCACTTGCATTGTTGCTTCAAAAGAAATACTTGATTTTTGAGATGCAATCATTACATCTGCTAAAGTTATAGATCTATCACCAACATCAAAACGTGATTGCATTGTACTTGATGTATTTTGCAATATATTTACTTGCTCAAAAGCATCTCTTAATAAAGCTTCAAATTCGCTAACACCATCACCTGCTGTTCTTGTTACTTGTGTTGTATTAGCTACATCTTGCACAGCGGTTTGAGTGTCTAAAGCATTTATACCTAAATTATCTAATTGTCCATTTTGCAATACAGGCATAGCCATATTTTTATCTTGTGCCATGTTCTGCATTTGTTGCTTCATACTCTCTAGCTTTTGTACTAAAGAATCTTGAGAAATCGCATCTACAGTTAAACTCATACCTAACTCCAAAATCTAGTCAAATTAGTGACTATAAACAGCTTGTCATTAGGCTATTGAAAAAAGTATGCCAACTATAATCTAAACTATGTGGCATACTGTATCTAGTATATTACATTTTTTGTTTAATCTGAACACCTTGTGGAGTAGCATAAAGCACAATATCTGCTCCACGTTGAGCAAATAAACCAACAGTTACTACACCAGGAATTTGATTAATAGTTGCTTCCAACTCTTTGGCATTATCAATGTGTAAATTATGCACATCTAAAATTTCACAACCATTATCTGTAAGACAATTTTCACGTAAAATAGCTTGTCCTCCTAAAGCGTTAAGCTTTGACCTTACTATTTCACGTGCCATAGGAATAACTTCTACAGGCAATGGAAATTTACCTAAAGTTGT
Source organism: uncultured Anaerobiospirillum sp. (assembly GCA_944389785.1). Taxonomy (GTDB): domain Bacteria; phylum Pseudomonadota; class Gammaproteobacteria; order Enterobacterales; family Succinivibrionaceae; genus CALXNP01. Next base: position 4,012 of record CALXNP010000002.1, on the reverse strand, counting down.
AACAAGTTTAGATTGATCAACAATACACACAAATTGCTTAGCCATTGAAGCTAAAATTTTTTCACGAGTTAAACAAGCTCCACCGCCCTTGATCATCTCAAAGTTATCATTGACCTCATCAGCTCCATCAATATAAACATCAAAGCAGCCACTTTCATTTGGGCTAATAACTTTAATACCAATATCTTGCAATAACTGTGTAGTTTTATTAGAAGAACTAACAGCACATTTAACTTCAATACCTTGTTTGTAAATAGCTTCAATAAACTTTACAACTGTAGAACCTGAACCTACACCTAACACAGCATTTTGTGGAATATAGCGTAAAGCATAAGCTGCAACTTGTTCTTTTAATTCATCTTGTGTCATAGTTTACCTATTGAATTGTAATTTTAGCAAAACGTCTCTTACCAACTGAAACTATGTATTGTCCACTACCTAATTCTAATTTACTATCAGTTATAACCTTACCATCTAATTTAACAGCATTTTGCTTAAACATACGCATAGCTTCAGAAGTTGAAGCACAAAGTTTAGCTTCTTTTAATAAATTAGCAAATGGCATAGCACTTAAAGTGACTTCTTCAATGTCCTCAGGCATCGCTCCTTTTGCAAATTGATTAATAAACCCATTTACAGCTTCATCTGCTTTTTCTTGACCATGATAACGTTCTACTATCTCTCTACCTAATTCAATCTTTGCATCTCGTGGATTCATTTGATTTGAGCTGCACTTTTGCTTTAATTCCTCTATTTGATCTACACTCTTAAATGACAGCAAATCATAATAATTCCACATCATTTCATCACTTAAAGACATAATCTTACCAAACATATCAGATGGACTATCATGTACACCTATATAGTTATTAGCAGATTTTGACATCTTCTTGACACCATCTAAACCAACTAATAGAGGCATCATTAACACACATTGAGGTTCCATGCCTGCATCTTTTTGCAGTTCACGTCCCATAAGCAAATTAAACTTTTGATCGCTACCACCTAACTCAACATCTGCTTTGAGGGCAACAGAATCATAACCTTGAAATAATGGATATAAGAACTCATGAATAGCAATTGGCTGACCTTGTTGATATCTTTTAGTAAAATCCTCACGCTCTAGCATTCTAGCTACAGTAAGCTTTGAAGCTAACTTAATTACTCCAGTAGCTCCTAACTCATTTAACCATTGAGAATTATATTTAATCTCAGTTTTATCTTTATCTAAAACTTTAAAAGCTTGCTCTGCATAAGTTTGAGCATTAATTGCAATTTGCTCTGCACTTAATTGAGGACGAGTGGCATTCTTACCTGATGGATCACCTACAGAAGCAGTAAAATCACCTATTAATAAAACTACTTTATGACCTAAATCTTGAAAAGTACGTAATTTATTTAAAATTACTGTATGACCTAAATGAATATCAGGAGCTGTAGGATCCATACCTAATTTAATTGTAAGCTGTCTGCCACTTTCTAATTTCTTTTTCAACTCATCAAGAGGAATTATTTCTAAAGCTCCTCTTGTTATTTCACGCAGGGCAGTATCTACATCAACCATTACAAATCTCCTAATACCAATTACTAAAAATTAAAAATAAAAAAATACATTTACAATAAATGTGCTATTTTATACGTTATTATATTTTTTTTTAAGTAAAAAATATAATAAAGCTTAATTTTTTCAAAAATTTCAACCAAACTTAACTCTTAAGGATAGCTCAATGGCTTGTGAATATTATATAGGATTAATGTCAGGCACTTCTATTGATGGTATCGATGCTGTTTTAGTTCAAATTAATGAGCATAAAATGCAGCTTGTTGCACAATTAGCTCTTAAATGGCCGACTATGACACAAAATTTATTACATTCTTTATGTCATAAAGATCAAAAAAATGAACTTGAAAAAGCTTTTGAAGCTAGACTTGCTATTGCCCATCGTGAGGCTTATGCTGTGGAGCAATTACTAAAAAAAGCTAATTTACAAGCATCTGACATAATAGCAATAGGCTCACACGGTCAAACTGTAAGACATATGCCACATAGACACTATAGTGTACAATTAGATAGTGGACCTTATCTTGCTAATCTTAGCAATATTGATACTATTTTTGATTTTAGAATGGCTGATCTTGCCTGTGATGGTCAAGGTGCACCACTAACCCCTATTTTTCATCAATTATTATTAGGAAATGAACATAAAACTACTTTTATTTTAAATTTAGGTGGTATTGCTAATTTAACTATATTAGAAAACAAAGAGTTAATTTGTGGATTTGATTGTGGTCCAGCTAACACATTAATTGATGCTATGTGTAAAGAATTATTTGATTGTAATTATGATAAGAATGGTGAAATTGCAAAACAAGGACAAATAAACACTATATTCTTTAATGATCTATGTTCATATTTTGCAGATTATTTAAATAAAGATTATCCTAAATCAACAGGACGCGAACTATTTAATATAGATGCTATTTTAAATTTACTTAATAATAAAATAAATAAATATGACATTATTACAACCTTAAGCTATTTTAGCTGCTATTGTGCTGTTAAAGATATTAAAAATTATCTTAAGACAAAACACCCTTATAATGACAATGATAACAATACTAATGAGCATAATTTTGAATTAATACTATGTGGCGGTGGAGCTCATAATCAATATATAAGCACATGTTTTGAACGTGAGCTGCAACAAGAAAAAGTAAAAGTATTAACTAGCAGTCACTATAACATTAGTGAAGATTTTTTTGAGGCTCAAGCTTTTGCCTATTTTGCTTATCTTTTTGTACATGGTCAAAATCTTGATTTAAAAACAATTACAGGTGCACAGAAAAATTCAATTTTAGGCTGTCTAGCACCTGCTGCTAATGGATACTATAGTCAAATAATGCGTAATTACAAGTCAACAAATAATTAAAATCACAATTAATACTAGCTTAGGCCAACCTATACTATCTATAATAGTTTAATGCCTAAGCTATAGTTTTAACAAAAATATCTTAGATTTTAATTAAATATTTTTGCAATCTATGCTCTGACAAATTTCATCTTCATCTTGTATTTCAAGTTTAAATACATTTAAAGTATCTACATCTGGACAGCAAAATTTAATTTGACCATCCTTTGCTCGAGGAGGATTACCTCCATAACGCATTATATCAATATAAGGAAAAGCTACATGCATAGCCATAGGACAGATTTGACCTCTTTGTGTGTCAAAGTCAAAACTATCACCTACTTTATGACCTCTATGACAACCATATTTACCTAATCTATCAATTAAAGTAATTTTAATTTTAGGCTTTTTCATAATACATCCTTAATTTATTTAAGTATCTTATATTATTATATAATCAGCTATGTAGTGCTATTTGTAAATAATTACAAAGTATAATTTTACTAGCTTCAAATAATTACAAACCATGTAAATACATTTATATTAAAAATAATTAGTTAGTAACATTAGTATCAATAATATTATGCCTATGACTACGTTTTTTTCTCAATGTATCATCTTTAAATCATATTTTTAACTTTATATGTCATAATCTACTTACATAAATAACTTATACTTTACTTATTGCTTATATTTACCTTTGTATTTGTATTTTTATAATATGGTAGACATTTATGATCTTAATAATTGCTAACACTTTTTTTATAATTTATCTTGCAGCTAGATTGATTTTGCCTTTGCGTATGTCTATACGATCACGCATAGTATTATGCTTACTTTTGGTTTTAGCTTCATTTAAAAGTTATGCCCACTTTATATATGGCGGCACTTTTTTTAATCCAGATATGCCAAATAATCTATATTTTTTCTTTGATATATCTCGTGCCATTATCGTATTTTTATGCTTTTTAGTAATACTGCGTGATTTAATTAATCTTATAGTATTTGCTATAGGTTTTATATTTAAAAACATACCCAGGATCTTAAGAGATTATAAAAAAATTACAAGTTAGCTATATTTTTATAACATTATAAGGAATTTA
>CALXNP010000001.1 GCA_944389785.1 uncultured Anaerobiospirillum sp. | reverse complement strand
AAAGAGTAAATTGTTTTTAACAAGTCGGTTTGTAATGAGGGAGTTAAATTAAAAAAATTTACTGCTCAATGTCGGTCTGATAGTAGTAAAATTAATGTTTTTTATTGGATACAGAAATTTATTTAAATATAAAGAATATTGTATGTTTGATAGTTGCACTTTGTTATACTAAAGCGATGTTCAATAATTAAAAGAGTGTAAATATGCAATTTATTAAAGCTTCTTATGCAGATTTAAAAGAAATTCAGGCAATTTTTACTCATGCTAAAGAATTCATGTGTCAGACTAATAATCCAAATCAATGGCCTAGTGATTATCCATCTGATGAGCTATTAAAACAGGATATTGATAGAGATTCTTTATATAAAGTTGTTGAAAATAACAAAATAGAGGCAGTGTTTGTCTTCCATATAGGCAAAGATCCAACTTATGCTACTATTGATGGTGCTTGGTTAAATGATGAGCCTTATGGTGTAATACATAGAATTGCTTCCACAGGAAAAATAAAAGGTATTGCAGATAAGTGTATTAATTTTTGTTTTAATATACATCCTAACCTCAGAATTGATACTCATGAAGATAATTTAATTATGCAAAATGCCATTTTAAGAAATGGCTTTAAGTATTGTGGCATTATTTATCTACCTACAAGAGGCAAAAGACTTGCTTATCAAAAAGTAAGTTAATAAGCTAAGTTTTAGCTAATTTTATTAAATTATTATATAAATCATAAGCTAAAATAAATTTTATAAACTAAATAAGGTAGAGTGCATATGATTACAAGTGCTAAGTCATTGATGTTCTTTATAGGTATGTTATGTATATTAATCGTATCTGCTAATGTCTATGCTTCTTCTTACAATAGAGGTCCTCAGGGTTTTGATAATACTGTAGCTAATGTGGCTGAAGTTTTAAAAAATGGTTATGATGATCAATATGTAATAATAAGAGGTAGACTTACTGCTTATTTAGGTAAAGATCATTATGAGTTTACAGATCTCAATGGTGATAGAATAGAAGTTGAGCTTGATGATGATTACAATTGGTCTCATATTAGTAAGGATCAGTTAATTGATCTTTATGGTAAAATTGATAAAGACTTTTTTACTACAACTATAGATGCAAAAGCTGCTTATGTAGTAAATGAGTAAGATGTTTTCCTTAAAAAATTATCCTAGTTAAAGCTGTGTATCTTATTGCACGGCTTTTTTAATTAAAATTTAATAAATTTTCTTAAAAAAGAAATGCACTATTTTTAAACAAGCACATCCTTTTTTTATACAAAAATTCTTATTAAAGCATAATTTAATGTATCTTTGCTACAATATGGAACATTAGCACCAAATTTAACTTAAAGAGAGGCTCTATAGTGATACCTTCTGTTAGAAATTTAAATAAAATACCAAAACTTTATGCAGATTACTTAAATGATTTAAGTGATAGTGACTTTAGCGGTGATATAGGTAGTAGCTATTCAGATAGGTTATTGTGTGCAACAGATAACTCTGTATATCAAAGCATGCCTTATGCTGTAATTTTTCCAAAGTCAGTTTTTGATGTACAAATAGCATTAAAATTAGGTTATAACTATAAGAATAAAGGAATTATTTTTACAGCAAGAGGTGGTGGTACTGGTACTAATGGTCAATCTTTAAATAAAGGCGTGATTATTGACATGTCACGCTATATGAAAAAAATTATAAGTATAGATGCTAAGGCACTAGAAGCAAATGTAGAAGTTGGTGTAATTAAAGATGAGTTAAATGATGCTTTAGCTCCATATGATCTATTCTTCTCTCCAGAATTATCTACTTCAAGTAGAGCTACTTTAGGTGGTATGATTTCAAATGATGCTGCAGGACAAGGCTCTTTAAAATATGGACGTACCTCTGATCATGTTAAATCTTTAAGAGCTGTTTTAGTTGATGGATCTGTTGAAACTTTTGGAGAAATTAAAGGTAAGGATCTTGAGCAATATACTAAAAAAGAGGGCTTGGTTGGCAAGATTTATCAGCAAATTTATGATTTATTAAAAATTAATGCTGATAAAGTAGAGCAAATTTTTCCAAAACTAAATCGTTTTTTAACAGGATATGATTTATATCATGCTTATAATAAAGAAACTGATACTTTAAATATAGCAAGATTGATTACAGGTGCTGAAGGTACTTTAGCTGTAGTTACTGATGTAACTGTAACTTTAACACCAAAACCTAGTTATAGAGGACTTTTGGTAATTAAGTATCAAGATTTTATCTTTGCTTTAAAGCATGCTAATCAATTAATTGAATCTGGTGCTTTATCTGTTGAAACAGTTGATTCTACTGTTTTAAATTTAGCTAAAAAAGATGTAGTATGGCATCAAGTTAAAGATTATATACAAGATGTTGAGGGTGCAACTATCGAGGGTATTAACATCGTAGAGTTTGCATCTTTAGATAAAGATAAAGAAATTAAGCTTATTAATCAATTGTATCAAGAGGTACAAAATTTAAGTGTAGGTTTTACTAATGGTATTTTAGGCGCACAAATTGTTGATACTCAAGAGGGTATTAGTGCTGTTTATGGCATGCGTAAAAAGGCTGTAGGTTTACTTGGCTCTATGGCATCTGATAAAAAACTTGTAGCTTTTGTTGAGGATACTGTTGTGCCTCCACAAAATTTACCTGATTATATAGTTGAGTTTAGGGCTTTATTAGATAATATCGGTGTAACCTATGGAATGTTTGGCCATGTCGATACTGGTTTAATGCATGTGCGTCCTGCTTTAGATTTAACATTAGAAGAAGATAAACAAAAGCTTTTAAAAATTTCAGATGGAGTTGCTAATTTAGTTCAAAAATATCAAGGACAAATGTGGGGTGAGCATGGTCGTGGTTATAGAGCCTCATATGCACCATTATTTTTTAAAGAGCTCTATCCAGTCATAAGGCAAGTAAAAGAAATTTTTGATAAGGATAATGTATTAAATCCTCATAAAGTATGTGTTCCATTACATAGTACTGAAGATGTTGTTTCTGTTAACTCTCCAATGAGAGGCGACTTTGATAAACAAATACCTTTGTCAGTAAGACAAAGTTTTGAGGGGGCTTTATCTTGTAATGGTAATGGACAATGTTTTACTTACAAGACACAAGAACTTATGTGTCCAAGTTATCGTTATACACAAGATCATGTTAGATCTCCAAAAGGTTATAGCTCCTTAATGCGTGAGTGGCTACGTCAATTATCTATGCAAGGTGTTAATGTTAATACTTTAGAAGAAATTTGTGACACTCAAAAGTTTTCAGTATTTAACTTTATGAAGCGTTGCTTTAATACTATTTTTGATAAAAGTGACTATAATCATGAGTACAAAAAGCATATACAAACTTGTGTATCTTGTAAATCATGTAAAACTCAATGTCCAGCTCATGTAAATGCAGCAGATTTAAATTCTAGATTTTTATCTATGTATTACACTAGATATTTAAGGCCAAGCTTAGATTTACTAACACTTAACGCTGAAAAAGTAATACCAATTTTAAGTAAGTATCCAAAAATTGTTAATCCAATATTTGAATCAGATTTAAATAAAACTATTTTAAAGAAATTCTTTAAATTCGTAGATATGCCTTTATTTGATAAAATTCCTTTTACTAAGGCTTGTAAACAAGAAGGTTTTGAAGAATTATCTTTAAAAAAAGCATTAAATAGTGATTTTGAGACAATAATCGTTTTAGATCCTTTTACAAAAGCTTATGATGTAAAGGGTCTGATTGCTTTTGCTCGTTTATTAAGGCGTTTTGGTCAAAAGGTTGCTTTCTTACGACCTTATGTTAATGGTAAACTTAATGTTATAAGAGGTGATAGACATGGCTTTATCAAACATGCAATTAAGCAATCTTCACGTCTTGAGTTATTAGCAAGTAAGGGTAAAACTTTAGTAGGTTACGATCCTGCTTTAACCATTTGCTATAGAGATGAGTATAAGGCTATTTTAGGTAAAAGACGAGGTTATTTTGAGGTCTTATTACCAGAAGAGCTATTAGTTAAGTTATTACAAACTAAAGAAGCTAATACAATCTTAGCAAAACTTGAAAGTAAATTAGAGCATCATAGTCAGTTAAACTTTTACAATAAACCTTTTTATTTATTTTGTCATTGTACGGAAAATGCTTTATTACCTACAGCTACAAATATGTGGGTTGATATTTTAAACAAGTTTAAATTAGAGCTTAAGGTAGTAAAAGTTTCATGCTGTGGTATGGCAGGTTTATTTGGACATATGAGCGAAAATCAAGATGAAAGCTATAAAACATATAATAAAGCATGGAAAGAGCATATTAAAAAATATGATTTAGCTCGTTGTTTAATTACTGGTTTTTCATGTAGACAACAGGTACAAAGAATGGAGCAAAGTAGAGCTTATCACCCTCTTGATATTATAGATTTATATTTAAGCGAGGCATTAGATGACTAAAAAGGATATTTTCTTTTATATATTAGGTACTTTTGCTTTTGTATTTTGTGGACCTTTTGTTATGTTTGTATTGGCTTTAACTTTTCCCATAAGTTTTTTGCCAAGTCATGATTTAGTTAAATTTACAGGTATAGCTGCTATTGCTTTTGGTGTAGTTTTTGTCTTTTGGTCAAATTATGCTTTAGTTCGCTTTGGTAAGGGGGGTGCTGGTGTATTAGGTCCTATTAAACTTATGACTGAAACAAAGCACTTAGTTACTACAGGTCCTTATGCAATGTGTCGTAATCCAATGCATTTTGGTTTGGTTATTTATTTTTTAGGTATAGGTATAGCTCTTAATAATTTAGCCTCATTGATTATACCTATATTAATGTGTATTTTTGCTTATGTAATGGCAGTGGTTTTTGATGAACCAAGATTAAAAAAAGATTTCCCACAAGAGTATAATGAGTGGGCAAGTAATGTACCACGTTTTTTTCCGCGTTTAGTACCATATAAGACTAGGAGTTAACCATGACAATGATGTCAGGTGCACAGATGTTAGTGCACACACTTGAAGATTTAGGAGTTGAGTATTTATTTGGCTATCCAGGTGGTGCTGTTTTAGATATTTATGATGCACTTTTAGATTCAAAGAAAATTAAGCATATTTTAGCAAGACATGAGCAAGGTGCTGCTCATATGGCTGATGGTTATGCTAGAACTACAGGTAAAGTAGGTTGTTGTTTAGTAACATCAGGTCCTGGTGCTACAAATACTGTTACAGCTATAGCCACAGCCTATATGGATTCTATTCCTATGGTAGTGGTAACAGGACAAGTAATAAGTCCACTTATTGGTTCTGACGCTTTCCAAGAAGTAGATACAGTAGGTATTACTAGACCTATTGTTAAACACTCTTTTTTATGTCAAAAGGCTAGTGATATTCCAAAATATTTAGCTCAAGCTTTTTATTTAGCTTCAACAGGCAGACCTGGTCCTGTAGTTGTGGATGTGCCAAAAGATTGTGTTAGACCATCAGATAAATTTGAGTATCCTGGTGTGTCTGAAGTTAAGATGAAATCATACAATCCAACTAAGCAAGGACATAAGGGACAAATAAAGCGTGCTTGTAAGCTTTTAACTCAAGCAAGTCGTCCTGTATTGTTAGTAGGTGGTGGTGTAATTTTAGGCAATGCTGCAGATAAGTTTAATGATTTTGCTAAGCGTGTTAATATGCCAGTCGCTTCAACCTTAATGGGTCTTGGCGTAATGTCAGGTGAAGATCCTCAATTTTTAGGTATGGTAGGTATGCATGGTACCTATGAAGCTAATGAGGCTTTAGATAAATGTGACCTTCTATTTGCTATAGGTTTACGTTTTGATGACAGAGTTACCAATGATGTAGCAAAGTTTTGTCCTGCTGCAAAAATTGTACATATTGATGTTGATCCTGCTTCAATTTCAAAAACAGTTGTAGCTGATGTACCTATTGTAGGTCAAGCTGCTAATGTTTTAGATCAGATTAAAGAAGCTTTAGATGAGCTTGATTTTGAAAATAATCATCAAGATCTTAGTGAGTGGTATGCACAGATACAAAAAAATAAAGCATTAAATTGCTTATCTTATAAAGACAATGCAAATTGCATTATGCCTCAAGAAGTAATTAGCTGTTTGTATAAACATACTAAAGGTGATGCTATCATAGCTACAGATGTAGGTCAGCATCAAATGTTTACAGCACTTTATTACAAGTTTATTAAACCACGTACTTTCTTAACTTCTGGTGGTCTTGGTACTATGGGTTATGGTTTCCCAGCTGCAATAGGTGCCAAGGTTGCTGCTATGGATAAGGATGTTTGTTTAATTACTGGTGATGGTTCATTCCAAATGAATATTCAAGAGCTATCAACCTGTTTAGAATTTGGCATTCCTGTTAAGGTCTTTATTATTAATAATCATACCTTAGGTATGGTTCGTCAATGGCAAAAGTTATTTTATAATGGTCGCATTAGCTCAACTAATTTAAACTCAAATCCAGATTTTGTAGCTTTAGCTAAAGCCTATGGCCATGAAGGTATGCGTGTTACACAAAAAGATAAATTAGATGAAGCTATAACTCAAGCTTTAAGTATGAAAGATAAGCTTGTAATAGTGGATATTGTGTGTGATATAGACGCAAAAGTGTTACCAATGCAGCAGCCAAAAGGTTGTATGGCAGATATGTTTTTAAATGAGGTGTAAAAATGCGACATATTGTGTCAATTTTACTAGAAAATGAGACTGGCGCACTATCTCGCGTAGTGGGGCTATTTTCACAGCGTGGTTATAACATAGAAACAATAACTGCAGCGCCAACTGAGGATAATACTATATCACGTATTACCATTTCTACTAATGGTGATGCTCTAGTGATTGAGCGTATTATTAAGCAATTAAATAAGCTTGTTAATGTCATCAAGGTTAGCTGTTTGAGTGATGATGAAAATGGTGCAGTACAAAGGGAAATTTTGTATGTAAAACTTTTAGCTTCAACTCATGATGCACGTGAGGAGATTAAGTTTTTATGCGATATTTTCAATGCAGATATAGTTGATGTGACACCTGAGATTTTTGTTGTGCAATTTGTAGAATGTACAGAAGAAATTGATAGGTTTTTAAAGGCTCTAAAAGAGCAGGTAAATATCATTGAAACAGTAAGATCGGGTGTGTGTGCTGTAGCAAGAGGTGATCATTACTTACATAGTTAGTTAAGAACTATAAAATTAAGCCTTACTAACCAAAAGTAGGGCTTAATTTATTGATTAAAAAGAAAAATATTTAATTTTAATAAATTTAAAAAATCTCAATAAGTTTCAATTGTTTTTGATAAATTAAAATAAAGTAACTGGTTTTTAGTAAATAAGTAAAAAGTCTATTTATACAGCCAAACTATTGTAAGAACCAAAGTAAAAAAATCAATTAGAATATACAGATATATTTTCGTAAATTGACTTAAAATCTCCATTTATTATAAGTAATAATTTTTATTGCTTATAAAAACAAATAAAATTAATCTATTAGAATTTAGCTTAAAATAGCTTTTCTTAGTAAGTTAAAATATTTTTGTGATTAGATTAGCTACTTTTAAAAAAAAATTTAATAACTTTATTTTTAGCTGTAAAATATCGATATTTTGAGTTTTAATATTGAACAAATTAAGGATAACTATGACAGATATTGACTTTATCAAGCTAAATGAGCAAGTAGATGCTTTAAATAGTCAAAATAAGTATCTTGAAATTATAGAGCTTCTAGATGAAAAGGACATAGATTATACTCTTGCAATAAAGCTTGCAAAAGCCTATATCAATGCTTTTAACAGCCACTTAAATTTAGCAGATCGAGATCTCTTAGAGGGAGCTAATTTAATTTTAGATAATTTTGCAATAGAAGGAAGAAATGATCCTTTGTGGTTATTTGTTAAAGGTTATGCATTATTTAAACAAGGTTTAATAGATAATGCCAAACTTAGATTTGATCATGCATTACAATACGTATCTTTGACAAATAAAGAGCATACAAATTTACTTGCTAATCTCAATAAGATGCAAAGCTTATGTGTAAGTTTAAGTCAGAATCAAGAGTTATTAGCTACTAATGAGCAAGAACTTAAAATTTATGCTGATTTTATCAAGCAAACTTTTGGTGATACCCAGCTTATAAAAAGTATAGGTGGAGTTGATATTCTACTTGTAAATCAAGTTAAAAATAAAAGTTATAAGCTTTTAATTACTAAAGGATTATTACAAAAAACATTTACAACTAGTGATACAAACAGTGAATGTGTAGAATTAGTTTTTGCCTTACCAAGTGCTTTTGATAATACTTTTAATGATGATAATTTGCCATATCAAATTCAAGTTATATATGATCTAATAGCCTATATTTTACAATCTGCAAATTATATAGGCTTTGGTTTTTGTTTTGATAAACATAAGCCATTGGCACAAAATACTAAATATTGTGGTGCTATGTTGTGTGGGCTTGGTGATTTTAAAGTAGATCAACAAAGCTTGGTGCTTGGCAGCAAAACTTTAAATCTTATGCAAATAATTCCTTTATATGAAGGAGAGTTAAACTATAGACAATCTCATAGTGCTAAAGATTTATTAGATTTATTTAAGTTAAGAAGAATTAGCTTAACTCCTAGTCTTGAAGGTAGACCTTGTGTTATATAGGGATAAAAAATATGAAAGTAGATGAGATGTTAAATAGTAGTCTTGCTAGTATCGTAATAGATGATTTTAGTCGAGCTAATATCTTTTATCGTTATGGTTTAGATTTTTATTGTAATGGGCAGCAACTATTAAAAGATGTGATTGCTGAGAAACAATTAGACGAAACTGAGCTTTTAAGTGATCTTCAACGTATTAAAAATAAATGTTTTTATAGTGCTACAGATTTTAAACAATGGCCGCTTGACCTTTTAATTGATTATATTGTTAAGCGTCATCATCGTATGGTCTATAATAAAAAAGATGCTCTATTAGCTTTAGTAAACAAAGTATTAGATAGGCATAAACAAGAACATAGTGAACTAGTACAAATTAGAGACTCCCTCATAGAATCAATTCAAGAGTTAGGAAAACATTTTAGAAAAGAGGAAAATATCCTATTTCCTTTTATAATAAAACTATATTATGCAGCACAAAATGATAAGACTATTGAACCTATGCATTGTAATACTGTGTTAAATCCAATTAATCAAATGCATATGGAACATGAACATGAAAATCAAAGGTATAGGCATATTATTGCACTAACAAATAACTTCATGCCTCCTTTTGATGCAGATGAGGATTATATAGAATTATATAATGAACTAGAAACATTTATTCTAGACCTTTTTGAACATATTCATATTGAAAATAATATTATTTTTCCACAAGCTGTAGAGCTTGAAAAGAAAGTAGTAGTTTAATTTATTAGGGTAAAATTGCAATTGCTTTGATGCTTAGGTTGAATAGGCTTAGAGTATATACTATATTAAATGATAATAAATTAAAAATAGATATAGTATATAGAATATAAGGTATTATTATGACTAAGCTAAATGGAGCCCAAATAGTTGTAAAAACACTAGAAGATCTTGGGGTTAAGGATATTTTTGGTTATCCTGGAGCTGCCGTTATCGATATTTATGATGAGCTTATAAAATCACAGCAAATAACACATTACCTTGCTCGTCATGAGCAAGGTGCTGTACATATGGCTGATGGTTATGCTCGAGCTAATGGTAAGGTAGGTGTGGCTTTAGTGACTTCAGGTCCAGGAGCTACAAATACTGTTTCTGCTGTTGCTACTGCTTATGGTGATTCTATTCCTTTAGTCTTAATAACAGGTCAAGTAGATACTAATTTAATTGGATCTGATGCTTTCCAGGAAGTTGATACTGTAGGTATTACTCGTCCTGTAGTAAAGCACTCTTTTTTGTGCAAAAGAGTAGAAGATCTTGAAATGTGTCTTAAAAAGGCTTTTTATATAGCTTCTACTGGTAGAAAAGGTCCTGTAGTTGTAGATATTCCTAAAAACTGTCAGTTACCTAATGTCAAAATTGATTATAAAGATATAAAAGAAATTCATTTACGTTCTTACAATCCTACTGTATATGGACATAAGGGACAAATTAAAAAAGTTATTAATGCTATTACTCAAGCTAAACGTCCTATTTTAATTTTTGGTGGTGGCGTTGTTCAATCAAATGCTCAAGATGAACTTTATAAATTAGTAAAACGTTTTAATTTACCAGTAACTCAAACTTTAATGGGTATTAGTGGATATCCTGAAACAGATAAACAGTGTTTAGGTATGGTAGGTATGCATGGTACCTATGAGGCAAATGAAGCTATGCATGCAAGCGATTTAGTTATTGCTGTCGCAGTTCGTTTTGATGATAGAGTTACAAATAATGTTAAAAAGTTCTGTCCTCATGCAAAGCTTATTCATATAGATGTTGATCCTGCTTCTATTTCAAAGTGTGTACATGCTGATATTCCTGTTGTTGGTGATGCTAAAGCTGTACTTGCTCAATTAAATGAATGTGCACAAGAGCTTGATGCTAAGGCAAATAGTGAGCTTGATGATTGGTGGCAATGTATTGAGGTATTTAGAGCTAAAAATTGTTTAGCTTATGAAAAAACAGGTCCAATTAAGCCACAAGAAGCAATTGAAGCTGTATGTTCACTATTAGATGATGATGCTTTTATTACTACTGATGTAGGTCAGCATCAAATGTTTACTGCTCAATATTATAAGTTTAATAAAGCAAGACATTTTATTACCTCTGGGGGTCTTGGTACTATGGGCTTTGGTTTCCCTGCAGCAATTGGTGTTAAGACTGCTTTTCCTGATAGTACAGTAGTATGTTTTACAGGTGATGGCTCTTTCCAAATGAATTTACAAGAGCTTGGCACCTGTTTACAGTATAAGATACCTGTTAAGATTATTATTTTAAATAATCACACATTAGGTATGGTAAGACAATGGCAAAGTTTATTTTATGATAAGCGCTATGCTGAAACAGATTTAAATTTTAATCCTGATTTTATGTTATTAGCAGCAGCTTATTCTCATAAAGGTGTACGTATTCAAAAGCGTGAGGAATTACAAGATAAGCTTAAAGAAGCTTTAAGTCTCAAAGATGATTTAGTTATTATTGAAATCTTGGTTGATACTGATGCTATAGTTTTTCCAATGCAGAAAAAAGGTGGAGCTATGTCAGATATGATCTTATGTACAGGAGATGTAAAATAATGCGCCATATAATTTCAATCTTAATAGAAAATGAGGCTGGTGCCTTGTCTCGTGTCGTAGGTTTGTTTTCTCAACGTGGTTATAATATTGATAGTTTAACTGTAGCAACTACAGAAGATCCTACTTTATCACGCTGTACTATTTTAACTTTAGGTGATAAAAGTGAGGCAGAGCAAATAACTAAGCAATTGCATAAATTAGTAGATGTATTGCGTGTTAGTGATTTAGATAGTGAGGGTCGTTTTTTAGATCGTGAGTTAATCTTAATGAAGCTTACTACTCCAAATCGTAATGTTAAAGCAGATATAAAAGCTGTAGCTGAGATATTTAATGCTAAAATTATTGATTTATCAAAAGATACCTATACTTTAGAGTTTGTTGGTACCTCTGAGCAAGTTGATGATTTTATTGTAGCTTTAAATGATGTTACAGATATTTTAGAGACAGTTCGTTCAGGTGTGTTAGGTATTGCTAAAGGCAGTACTTACATGAAGAAAGGTTAATTGTTACATTAAATTTTGATGGGAGACTAGCACTTGTTAGTACTCCCATTTTTATTATTTATATTAAACTTAATAAAAAATTACACATAAGCATTTGCATAGTGTTACAAAAATATTTAATTACTTTACTAAAAGTTAAAATATCTAGTAATTTAACTTATTAAAAAATCTACAAAATAAGATGAAAATAAAATATAACTTACTTATTTAGTGAGTTGTCTATATTTCGTTAAGATAATTTGTTTAAATCTTTTGATATCATGTATAATAAAAGACAATAGTTTTAGGAAAAATTTTTAGATAAAAATAACATATTGATACATAGAATATTTTTACTTAACTAAAAAATATTGTATTTTATGTTGTTTTTATACTAAGTTCTTTAAAAATTTAAGTTTATTGTTTATATTTTCTACTTAACCGCCGCATAGGCGGCTTATAAAGATACAACAATTAAATTTAATTTCACATCTTTCTTAACCGCCGCATAGGCGGCTTATAAATAGAAAATGACACAATGCTTGAGCATACACCACTTAACCGCCGCATAGGCGGCTTATAAAAATATGATGCTTTTACTAAGAACTTAATTCTTCTTAACCGCCGCATAGGCGGCTTATAAAAATAGGTTTTGGTAATGGCTCATCATCTGCGACTTAACCGCCGCATAGGCGGCTTATAAAGACACGCCCTAAAGATGTAAACTCGTCCATTACTTAACCGCCGCATAGGCGGCTTATAAAAATTCATATACAGTGATCCATCATCCTCTTTACTTAACCGCCGCATAGGCGGCTTATAAATAAATTTGATAAAACATTGGGACAAATTGCTCCTTAACCGCCGCATAGGCGGCTTATAAATGTTTTTACGAGTTCACCCCACAGGTGTAAAACTTAACCGCCGCATAGGCGGCTTATAAATATGTGTTGAGATAGCTCAAAATCATAGTCGCCTTAACCGCCGCATAGGCGGCTTATAAATAATACAATAAGCTCGGCCACTTCACTTGATACTTAACCGCCGCATAGGCGGCTTATAAAATGAACGTTAATTTATTATGTAATAATGATAACTTAACCGCCGCATAGGCGGCTTATAAACGACCGACCCCTTATCGGTCGAGGATTTAACTCTTAACCGCCGCATAGGCGGCTTATAAACTAAGCACATCGATAATATAAACATGCCCCTTCTTAACCGCCGCATAGGCGGCTTATAAAATTTTAAATTTAAAGAGGTGCCAATTATGGAACTTAACCGCCGCATAGGCGGCTTATAAAGATAAGCCCCCTTGCGTTGAGCTTTCCTCGCTCTTAACCGCCGCATAGGCGGCTTATAAAGAAGATTTAGAGCGTAAAAAGACAGGCTTTTTCTTAACCGCCGCATAGGCGGCTTATAAACAGTTGCAACACTAACACTTGAGCTTGCGCCTCTTAACCGCCGCATAGGCGGCTTATAAACTCGTTTTGTGCAAGCGGTCTAACTTGGCTAACTTAACCGCCGCATAGGCGGCTTATAAATCATCAACGTTAGTAACTTTTTTAGCAGTTGTTCTTAACCGCCGCATAGGCGGCTTATAAATAGAAAAAAAGCAGCGTCTTATTTTAATAAAACTTAACCGCCGCATAGGCGGCTTATAAAATTGATTCCGTGTAAGTTAGACAATTTGGAATCTTAACCGCCGCATAGGCGGCTTATAAAAATCTAAAATATCTTCACAATCATTCCTCAAACTTAACCGCCGCATAGGCGGCTTATAAAACTTTAAATTAATAATTATGTAATTACAATTACTTAACCGCCGCATAGGCGGCTTATAAATCAAGATAAGCTTCAACAAGCTTTAGCTGCTACTTAACCGCCGCATAGGCGGCTTATAAATACAGGTACGATTTTGGCCTTTATGGGTACCACTTAACCGCCGCATAGGCGGTGATATGTAAATAAAAATATATAATATTTATATATCTTATATAAGTATTGTTTTAATAAAATTATTTTTATATGTATATAATCACAGTTTTTGTTTTAAGTTTTAAAGTGCTATTTGAAATAGCATGCTTAGTAGTTGATTGTTAGAATTATGCTTTGTATAATTAATAGCTTAACTAAAGTTAAATTTAAAGCTATTTTTATAGCACAGTTATAAATGAGGCCTTTTTATGTCAATGCGTTCACATTACTGCGCACAAGTTGTAAAAAACTTAGAAGGACAGACAGTTACCCTCTGCGGCTGGGTAAATAAACGCCGTGATCTTGGCAATTTAATTTTTATTGATTTACGTGATAGAAGTGGATTAGTACAGGTAGTATTTGAACCTGATAATCAAACTATGCATCAATTAGCATCTACTTTACGTAATGAATATTGTATTAAGGTCATAGGTGAGGTTAAGGCCCGCCCTGACAATCAAGTAAATGATAAGATGGTGACTGGCAGTATTGAAGTTTATGCTAAAGAACTTGTAATCTTTAATAAATCTAAAGCTTTACCGCTTGATTTTAATCAAGAAAATACTGAAGAGCAGCGTTTACGTTACAGATATTTAGATCTAAGACGTGAAAAGATGTACAAGATGTTGGCTACAAGAGCTAAGATTACTCGTTATATTCGCTCATTCTTAGATGAAAATGGCTTTATAGATATTGAGACACCAATGCTTACTAAAGCTACACCAGAGGGTGCTCGTGATTATTTAGTACCGTCTCGTATACATCACGGTAAATTCTATGCCTTACCTCAGTCACCTCAATTGTTTAAGCAATTATTAATGATTGCAGGTTATGATCGTTATTATCAAATTGTTAAGTGTTTTAGAGACGAAGATTTAAGAGCAGATAGACAACCTGAATTTACTCAAGTAGATATTGAAACTTCATTTATGAGTTCTCAAGATATACGTGAGCTTATGGAACAGTTACTACGTGGTTTATTTAAAGAAATTGTAGATTATGATTTAGGTGAGATACCTGTATTAAGCTATGATGAAGCCATGTTAAATTATGGTTCTGATAAACCAGATTTACGTATTGATAACAAGCTTATTACAGTATGTGAAGCTTTTGCTAATAGTAATTTTAAAGTTTTAAGTGAACCTGCTACTACAAAAGGTCAAAGAGTTGTAGCTTTATGTGTAGCTGGTGGTGCTAAGTGCACTCGTCGTGAGATTGATGGCTATACAGATTATGTAAAAAAACTAGGAGCTTCAGGTCTTATCTATATTAAAGTAAATGATAAGAGTAAAGGACTTGAAGGTATACAATCATCAATAGCTAAACATGTTGGTGAGGCTGAAATCTTTAAGACTATTGAGCTTACTGGTGCAAATGATGGAGATATTATCTTTATTGGAGCAGGTGAATTTACTAAGATTTCAACTGTAATGGGTGCTTTACGCTTACAAACAGCTAAAGATATGGGTTTAGTAAATTCTGGCTATCGTGCATTATGGGTTATTAACTTCCCTATGTTTGAAGTTACAGAAGAAACTGGTTTAAGTGCTATGCACCATCCATTTACTGCACCTGCTAATGTAACACCTGAGCAATTAGTACAAGATCCATTATCAGTATATGCTGATGCTTATGACATCGTAGTTAATGGTTATGAATCTGGTGGTGGTTCTGTACGTATTTTTGATAGCAATATGCAAGCTGCTGTATTTAAGGTTTTAGGTATTAGCGAGCAAGAGCAAAGACAAAAATTTGGCTTCTTATTAGATGCTTTATCTTATGGTGCTCCACCACATGCAGGTTTAGCTTTTGGTCTTGATAGACTAACTATGTTATTGAATGGTACAGATAATATACGTGATGTAATTGCTTTCCCTAAGACAACAGCTGCAGCTTGTTTAATGACAGATGCACCAAGCTTTGCAAGTCCTGAAGCTTTAGCTGAACTTGCAATTACATGTAATGATTTTGAGAAATAATTTTGGGAGTAAAAGATGGCAGGACATTCTAAGTGGGCTAATATTCGTTTTAGAAAAGCAGCACAAGATGCCAAGCGTGGTAAGATTTTTACTAAATTAATTAGAGAAATAACAACAGCAGCACGTATGGGTGGTGGAGATGAAAGCTCAAATCCACGTTTGCGTTCTGCAGTAGTATCAGCTTTAGCTCAAAATATGACACGTGATACTATTAAGCGTGCTATTGATAGAGGTGTAGGCGGTGGTGAAGGCAGTGATCTTGAAACCATTGTGTATGAGGGTTATGGCGTAGGTGGTGTTGCTGTTATGGTTGAGTGCATGACAGACAATAGAAACCGCACTGCTTCTGATGTAAGACATGGCTTTACTAAATTTGGTGGTAATTTAGGTACTACAGGTTCTGTATCATATTTATTTACTAAAAGAGGTGTATTAAATTTTTTAGTAGATGATAATGGTAAGCCAATACTTACAGAAGAACAAGCTATGGAAATTGGTCTTGAAGCTGGTGCTGATGATATCATTGTTAATGATGATGGTTCTATTGATATTTACACTTCAGTTGAGGCTTTTGCAGATGTAGCACAAGCTTTTGAAGATGCTAATATCAAGCCTAGCAACGCTCAAGTTACTCAAATTGCTTCTACAGAGACTGCATTAGATGGTGATAATGCGGTTAAATTTATGCGCATGATAGATTTACTTGAAGATTTAGATGATGTGCAGGAAGTGTATCATAATGCATCTATAGCTGATGATGTTAAAATAGACTAAAAATTATATCAGAAAAAAAGAGTAAGGCAGGCCCTTACTCTTTTTGTCTATAAAGGTTATAATATAACACTGCAACTTTATTTTTTTAACTAAGCGGATATCTTTTTAATATGGATAATAGTTCAGCTAGTACCGAATTTAAGCAATTAATAGCCAGAGGAAAAGAAAGAGGTTATCTCACTATTGAGGAGATAAATGATTTTATTCCACCTGATATTATCAGTGGTGATCAATTATCAATCTTCATACAAACCTTTATAGATATGGGTATTAATGTTTGTGAGACACCTCCTGATCCTGATGATATTCTTCTTAATGAAGCCTCACAAACTGCAGAAGAAGATGTTGAAACTGTAGCAAATCAATTAGATAGTAGTGTTGAAATTGGTCGTACTACAGATCCAGTGCGTATGTATATGCGTGAAATGGGTAATGTTGCACTATTAACCCGAAAAGATGAGATTGAAATCTCAAAACGCATAGAAAGGGGCACTGCTGATGTACAATTGTGTGTAGTAGAATATCCTTTAGCTATGGAGGAATTATTTAGACGCTACGCTTTAACACAAGAAGAAGAAAGTGATATAAAGATATCAGATATTGTATCTGGTTTTTCTGATCCTCATGACAGCAAAAAAGATGACTCTCAACTAGAAGAAAGTGATGAGCTAAGTGATGTTGATATAAAAGACGAAGATGCTTTAGATGCTGATAATACTGAGGTCAATCTTGACGATTTAGATGACGATGAAGATGGTAATGGTAGCAGTGAGGATGATAGTGAATCTGGTCCTGATCCTGAGCTTGTAGCTCAAAAGTTCACAGAGCTAAGAGTACAATTTGACAAAGTTTTAGCAGCAAAAAAGAAAAAAGGCGCTGTAGGTGAACGTAAGTATAAGTCTGAATTAGAAAAATTAGCAGATATTTTTTCAACCTTTAGATTAACACCACAAATGCTTGAAGCTTTATTACATCATATGCAAGATATGATGGATAGAGTTAAGAGACAAGATAGACGCATTCGTGAAATTGCTGTTAATCGTTGTGGTATGAGAATTGATGAGCTTAAAGCTTATTATACAGACTCAAATCAAGAATCTAATATAGGTTGGTATGAAAAGGCTTTAAAGAGTAAAAAACCATATGTTAATAAATTTAAAGCTTGTAGACCTGAAATTGAAGAGTGTATTAATTCACTTTTAGTTATTGAAGATGAGACTGGTCTTAGCATTTCACGCTTACGTGAGTTATCTCGTCGAGTTATGATGGGTGACGCCATGGCTAAAAAAGCTAAAAAGGAAATGGTTGAGGCTAATTTACGTTTAGTAATTTCTATAGCTAAAAAATACACCAATCGTGGTTTACAATTCTTAGATTTGATACAAGAAGGTAATATTGGCTTGATGAAGGCAGTGGATAAGTTTGAGTATCGTCGTGGTTATAAGTTCTCAACTTATGCTACATGGTGGATACGTCAAGCTATTACTCGCTCTATTGCTGATCAGGCAAGAACTATTCGTATTCCTGTACATATGATTGAAACTATTAACAAGCTCAATCGTATTTCACGTCAAATGCTTCAGGAAAAAGGACGCGAGCCAACACCAGAGGAACTTGCTATTAAGATGGGCTTACCTGAAGATAAAATTCGTAAGGTCATGAAGATAGCAAAAGAGCCTATTTCACTTGAGACTCCTGTAGGTGATGATGATGATTCTCATTTAGGAGATTTTATTGAAGATAGCTCAATTATAGTACCAGCAGAGGCTGCAACATCTGAAAGTCTAAAGCATGCTATTAATAGTGTGCTTGATGAAATGCCACCACGTGAAGCTCAAGTGTTACGTATGCGCTTTGGTATTGGAATGTCATCTGATCATACTTTAGAGGAAGTTGGCAGACAATTTGGTGTTACACGTGAAAGAATACGTCAAATTGAAGCTAAAGCTTTAAGAAAGTTACGTCACCCATGTAGATCACAAGGGTTAAAGGGCTTTCTAGACTAATTATTAACTTAATCTATATACATAAAAAAGGAAAGACAATAGAGCTTTCCTTTTTTATTAGAATTAAAATATCACATTTGCAGTAAGTTTCAAATATCTTTAATTATTCTTAAATTTATTTATGTTTATTAACAATAGGTACAATTAAGCTTATTAAAAAAGCACCTAGTACAAAAATAGAAATGGCTATCATTGTTACATGTAAATTGTAGTTTTGCCCAAGATAACCTAAAAAAGGTGATGCTACACCCCCAAAACTAATACCCAAACCTATAGTAATACCTGTTGCCATACCAATATGTTTTGGTAGTAATTTTTGACCAATAACTACAGTAGGTGACATTGCCGCATAATAAAAGAAAGCAAAAGGCATAAGTGCAATTAAGGCTAGATATGGATTATCAATAATTAAAAATAAGCATATAAAAGGTAAGCATAAAAGACTACAAATTCTTACAAATTGAGTAAAACCAAATTTATCAGCTAAAGGGCCACCAAAGAAAGTTGCAAATGCACCACAAATACCTACTATACTGATAGTAATATTAGAGAAGTTTTCATCTTGTTGTAGATAGTTTAAGTAGTATAGAGGTAAGAAAGTTGTAATACCAAACATAGCAGCTGATCTAAAAAAGATTAAAATTAAAAGGATAAAGGTACCAAGATAATTATCTTCTAGTTCTTTATTTAAAACTTTCTTTTGAATTTTGCGTTCACGCTTTTTTAAGTGTACTAAATAATAGCGATTTTTTTTGATAAAAATAAAGCTCATTATTAAAGCTGGCAGAATTATAGTCAAACTAGCTGTAAGTCCTATAAAATTATAGAAAAATGTAAAGTAGAGTGCACCTATAGCATATCCTATATTACCACCTACTGAAAAAATGCTCATACCCTTACCTACACGCTCTCCTGCAAAAACATTAGCAAGTTTACCTGCAACAGGGTGAAAAGTTGCTACACCGATACCATTTATGGAAACTAAAATTAGCATTAAGTAAAAGTTATCTACAACACCTAAAAACATAATACCTAAAGCAGCACCACACATACCTAATGTCATAAGATAAGGTCTAGGTTTTTTATCTGATAAAAAACCTACAAGAGGTTGAGCTACAGCATTTACAATAGTTGAGACCATAATTAAAAGAGCAATTTGTGAGTAACTAGTTAAAACGCCATCTTTATACATAAAAGCTAAAATAGCTGGTAACGACCCTTGACAGAGATCATCTGCCATATGACCTAGCATGATTAAATAATTATCTTTATAAGAATGCTGTTTATTTTCCAAAGGAATTTTATTAAGTGTAATATCAGACATAGTTGTAATAAAAAGTAAAAAAATTAATTATCAAGACCTATTAAGCGTCTAAACTTAAATGAAGCAGGATTTGATAGATCAATAAGATCTTGTTGAGCTTGTACATTACCTAATATTGCTGCTTGAAGCATTAAGTTTGCAGCAATACCTAAAGTTTTAGGCTCTTGTAAAAAAACATTTGCAGCTCGATAGTAACCATTACTAGGACCTTCAAGAGCTATTACTTTATCAAGATAATATTGACCATTGACACTATCATTATTGGCATAAAAATGACGAGCTATTATAGCATTAGCATTAGCTCTTTGTATAAATTTTAAGTTTATATCATGCTTATATCCTAAAGCTTCTGCTTTAGCTTGACAATGAGCAAATAAAATAGAGATTTTATGATCATGTAATTTAAAATTACGTTCAATATAACTTTGTCTATAAGCAGAGGCTAATTCATCAAAGTTACTAAGATCACCTTGAATACATAGTTTTAGCTTATCAATGTAATCTTGATTAGGTTGAGTAATATTTTGAGATTTTTGCTGAGCTGCTAATTCGTCTACACTAGCACAGGCATTTAAGCCTAGAATGGCAAATATACAGCAAGCTAGTGTCAGATATTTCATAGTTTATTACAATTAATAATTAAGACTTTGCTCAAAATCGTTAGGTTTATTAAAGTCACCTTGTATATCAATTAGTCTGTTGTTAGAGAAAACTAGGACTAAATTTTTTATTTCAGGATCTGACCAACCTTGACGCAGATAGTGCACATAATACCATTTATTTTGATCAAAAGGATCTGTGAGCATTGGAGTACCCATGATAAATTGTACTTGCTCATATGACATACCATAACGTAAAGTATCTATCTTATCTTGCTCAACAAAGTTACCTTGAGCAAGATCTGCTCTATAGGCACATGAACTTAAAGCTATAGCTACAGCAAAGGCTAAAGTTGTTTTAGTAAGTACATTTATAACTTTCATAGCAAACTCTAATGATATTGTTAATTTTTAATTATTTATTAATGATGTTTAGGCTACCATTGAATACATAGAAAATCAAGATAGGGTACAAGTTTTGTTATAACATTACAATGTTTATTACTATTAGTTAGTTTTTATTTTGTTTTCTTATATTGTATGTAATAGTGAAATTAATTACTATGTTTATAAATTTAATTAAATTAAATGAAAAAATTTTTATTTATCAAATTGTTATAAAAAAATAAAGTAAAAAATTTTAATAGTTCTTGAAAAAAAATTAATTAGCCCCATTTTAAGTATGTGCTTTTTTAATTAACAAATTTTGAGTACTAAAAAATATGCAGACACAAGAAAATGAATTACAAAATGCATTAAACACTCAAGAAGTGAATGCAGCTGAGCAACAAGCTCAAACACAGACATGCGAATGTGAGAAAAATAACACAGAAAATTGTGTAGATGAAAAAGATCAGCAAATAGAGGCTTTAAAGCAAGAACTTGAAGCACTAAAGGCACAAAGTGCACAAGAAAAAGATGTTTTAATGCGCACTATAGCTGAAGCTCAAAATGCTAAACGTATGGCCTTAGCTGATATTGAAAAAGAAAAAAAATATGGTATTGAAAAATTTGTTAAGGCTTTAATTCCTGTAGTGGATTCTTTAGATATGGCTTTGAGCATGACTAATAGAGAAGATCCTGCTACTAAGGCTACCATTGATGGTGTTGAAAATACTTTAAATTTATTTTTAAAGGAATTAAAGAGCTTTGGTGTAGAGAGACTAGATCCAGTAGGTGAAGCTTTTGATCCAAATTTCCATCAAGCTATCTCAATGGTTCCTACTGATGAGGTTAAGCCAAATTGTGTACTTAGTGTTATGCAAAAAGGTTTTGTATTAAATGGTCGTGTGGTTCGTCCTGCTATGGTAATGATAGCTAAGGCTTTGCCACAAAATAATGAAGAGCAAACAATAAATATTAAGGCTTAGATCTTGAAATTTTAAAAAGCAATACCATTTTAGATGTAGATGGTAAAAATGAGATCTAAAACAAAGATTTTTAATTTGGAGAAATAAAATTATGGGTAAAATTATAGGTATTGACTTAGGTACAACTAATTCATGTGTTGCAGTATTAGATGGTGATAAGGTTCGTGTACTAGAAAATTCAGAAGGTCGTCGTACAACTCCATCAATTGTTGCTTATACAGATGATGGTGAAATTCTTGTAGGTGATGCAGCAAAGCGTCAAGCAGTAACTAATCCAAAGAATACTTTATTTGCTATTAAGCGTTTAATTGGTCGTCGTTATGATGATAGCGAAGTTCAACGTGATATCTCAATCATGCCATTTAAGATTATAAAGGCTGACAATGGTGATGCTTGGGTAGATGTAAAGGATAAGAAATTAGCTCCACCTCAAATTTCAGCAGAAGTTTTAAAGAAAATGAAGAAGACTGCTGAAGATATTTTAGGTGAGGAAGTAACAGAGGCTGTTATTACATGTCCTGCTTACTTTAATGATGCACAACGTCAAGCTACTAAGGATGCTGGTCGTATTGCAGGTTTAGAAGTTAAGAGAATTATTAATGAGCCAACAGCTGCTTCTATTGCTTATGGTGAAGATAAAGCTAAAGGTGAGCAAAAGATTGCTGTTTATGACTTAGGTGGTGGTACTTTTGATATCTCAATTATTGATATTGATGAGTTAGATGGTGAAAAGACTTTTGAAGTGTTAGCTACTAACGGTGATACACACTTAGGTGGTGAAGATTTTGATAACCGTATTATTAACTATTTAGTAGATGAATTTAAGAATGAGCAAGGTGTTGATTTACGTCAAGATCAATTAGCTCTACAACGTTTAAAAGAAGCTGCTGAAAAAGCTAAGATTGAGTTATCATCATCACAACAAACTGATGTAAATCTTCCATATATCACAGCTGATGCTACAGGTCCTAAGCACTTAAACATTAAGATTACAAGATCTAAGCTTGAGTCATTAGTTGAGGACTTAGTTCAAAAGACATTAGCTCCTGTAAAGACTGCTTTAGATGATGCAGGTTTAAGTGTAAGTGATATTGATGATGTTATCTTAGTTGGTGGTCAAACCCGTATGCCAATGGTACAAAGCTTAGTAGCAGAGTTCTTTGGTAAGGAGCCACGTAAGGATGTAAATCCTGATGAGGCTGTAGCTATGGGTGCTGCTATTCAAGGTGGTGTATTATCAGGCTCAAAGAAAGATGTGCTCTTACTTGACGTAACTCCATTATCATTAGGTATTGAGACCTTAGGTGGTGTTATGACTCCATTAATTGAGAAGAACACAACTATTCCTACTAAGAAGTCACAGGTATTCTCAACTGCTGAGGATAATCAATCAGCTGTTACTATTCATGTGCTTCAAGGTGAGAGAAAAAGAGCAAGTGATAATAAGTCATTAGGTCAATTTAACCTTGAGGGTATTGCTGCTGCTCCACGTGGTATTCCACAAATTGAAGTTACCTTTGATATCGATGCTGATGGTTTAATTCACGTATCAGCAAAAGATAAGAACACTGGTAAAGAGCAAAAGATTACTATTCAATCTTCATCAGGTCTATCAGATGATGAAATTGAGCGTATGGTAAGAGAAGCTGAGGAGCATTCAGCTGAGGATAAGAAGTTTGAGGAATTAGCTTCTGCTAGAAATAGAGCTGATGCTACAGCACACAGCATACGTAAACAATTAAATGATCTAAAAGACAAGGTTAGTGATGCTGATAAGGCTAAGGTTGAGAAAGCTTTAGCAGACTTAGAGCTTGCTGTACGTGGTGATGATAAGGATAGAATTGAAGCTGCAGAAAAGGGTGTAATGGAAGCTGCTCAAAGCCTAATGACAGCTGCTCAAGCCCAAGCTCAAGCTCAACAAGCTCAAGGTGCACAAGCAAAGCAAGAGAGTACACAATCAAAGAAAGAAGATGATGTAGTTGATGCTGAGTTTGAAGAAGTAAAAGACGACAAGAAATAATTGTAAAGCATAGTTAGTTTTGATAAGGAAAGGATGGGGTATTTGCTCCCATCCTTTTTGTGTAAAAAGGATAGTAAATGGCTGCTAAAAGAGATTATTATGAGGTCTTAGGCGTTGCTAAGGATGCTGATCAGCAAGCTATCAAACGTGCCTTTAAACGTCTTGCTATAAAATATCACCCAGATCATAATAAAGATGCAGATGCTGGAGAAAAATTTCGTGAGATAAATGAGGCTTATCAGGTTTTATCTGATGAGCAAAAGCGTCGTGCATATGATCAATTTGGCTTTGACGGTGTAAATGGAGCACAAGCTGGTGGCAATCCATTTGGTGGTGGTGCTGATTTTAATGATATCTTTGGAGATATTTTTGGAGATATCTTTGGTCAAGGTTCAAGACGTTCTCAAGGACCACGTGAGATACGCGGACATGATTTAAGAATACGTTTAGTTTTAACTTTAGAAGAAGCTGTACGTGGCACTACCAAAAAAGTTAATATTAAAACTTATGTTACCTGTCCTACTTGTCATGGTTCAGGCTCTAAGTCAGGTAGTGGCAAAAAGGTTTGTCCTCATTGTAATGGTACTGGTGAGACACATGTACGCAATGGTTTTATGACTTTTGCTCAAACATGTAGCTACTGTAATGGTACTGGCTATACTATTGAAAATCCTTGTAAAAAATGCGGTGGTTCAGGTCGTATTGAAAGTACTAAGCAGCTTGTCGTTGAGGTACCAGCCGGTGTTGATACTGGTGATAGGATCAGATTATCAGGACAAGGCGAAGCAGGCTTAAATGGTGCTCCTAGTGGTGATGTTATTGGTATTTTTGAAGTAAAAGATCATCCTATTTTCACTCGTGATGGTAATGATCTATATTGTGATGTTCCAATTTCATTTGCTACAGCAGCCTTAGGCGGTCAAGTAGAAGTGCCTACTTTAGATGGTAAAATTAATGTTACTGTAAAACCTGAGACTCAAACAGGTACTGTATTACGAATACCTGGTAAGGGTGTACGTTCTTATAATTCTGTATCTAAGGGTAACTTATACTGTAAGATTATTGTTGAAACACCTGTAAATTTAACTTATGAGCAAAAAGAGCTATTGCAAAAATTAGAGGCTTCATTAAATGGTCAGAGTTTAAATTCAACTGAAGATAGCAAAATAAAAAGTGATGATATAAGCTCTAATATAAATAAAGAGGCTTTAAAGAAACATAGCCCTAAGCGTGATGGATTTTTTAATAATCTAAGAAAATTTATTGATGATTTAAAATCAAATAAGTAAGTTATTTGCAATTGTTTTAGATTTGCTTATACTTTTAATCAAGGAAAATTGCCAAGTTTTATTTCTTGGCAATTTTTTAATATTTAAACAAGCATAAATTGAAGTGAATTAAATTATGGAACAAACACCAATGACACCACGTGGTGAGCAATTACTACGTGCAGAATTAGAAAGATTAAAAACAGTAGAAAGACCAAAAATTACAGCAGCTATCGCAGAAGCTAGATCACATGGTGATTTAAGTGAAAATGCAGAATATGATGCAGCTAAAGAAGATCAAGGTCTATGTGAAGCTAGAATCAAAGATATCGAAGCTAAGCTTGCAGGTGCTAATATTATTGATGTAACTAAATTAAAACCAGCTTCTAATGCTCCTTTAAAAGTAGTTTTCGGTGCTACAGTAACTTTGTTAGATGTAGATACTGATAAAGAAATTACTTATAAGATTGTAGGTGAGGATGAGGCTGATATTGAAAATAATTTAATGTCATACAAAACACCTATAGCAAAAGGTCTTTTAGGTAAGGTTATTGATGATGAGGTAGTTATTAACATACCAAGAGGCACTGTAACTTACGCAATTGTTGATATACGATACGAATAATTTATAAAAGCCCAAGATTAGATAATTTTGGGCTTTAGTTTTTATAAAATTATATTAACGAGGTAAGATAAATCTTGAGTCTTGCTTTTTTTGTCTAAACAAAATAGCAATACGACCTACAGTAGCAACTAAACAAGCATTTACAGCATCTGCAGCTTGTTGAGCTTGCTCTTTTCTTGTCTCTCCTGCGTTTAATTTAATTTTGATAAGCTCATGATGCTCAATTGAATTGTCTATTTCTTTAATTACAGCTTCAGATAGACCATTATCTCCGAGCATAACAACAGGGTTAAGACTGTGAGCTTGAGCTTTTAAAAACTGTTTTTGACGTGAGTTTAAGATCATATATACACCATTTTAATAAAAATATGAGAAGTTATTTTACTTCAAGTAGCTACTTCTTATATTTTTTAAGTTTATGTGATAATATTTGAATAAATTTAGTTATTTATAACTTATTATAATGGATTTAAATAATGCCTGCAAAAAAAAGGACAGCAAGTCAGTCAAGATGGCTTAAGGAACATTTTAATGATCCTTTTGTAAAGGAAGCTCATAAAAGAGGTTTGCGCTCACGTGCTAGCTTTAAATTAGAGGAGTTACAACAAAAAGATCGTCTAATTAAAACAGGCAACATTGTAGTTGATTTAGGTGCCGCCCCTGGAGGTTGGTCTGAATACGCTATAAAGTGTGTTGGAGATAGTGGTAAGGTTTTTGCTCTTGATATTTTAGACATGAGACCTATACGTGGTGTTGATTTTATGCAAGGAGACTTTAGAGACGACAAAGTATTTTGCACACTTTATGAAAAAATAGGTCTAGGAGCTGATGTTGTTTTATCTGATATGGCTCCTAATATGTCAGGTAATAGTGCTATAGATCAACCTCGAGCTATGCTTTTATCTGAATTAGCTTTAGATATGGCTCATAGGGTTTTAAAAGTAGGTGGAACTTTTGTAGTTAAAGTTTTTACTGGGGTAGGCTCACAAGAGTTTTTAGCTCAATTAAAACAAGAGTTTGATTTAGTTAAAGTTAGAAAGCCTCAAGCTTCTCGTGATAGATCACGTGAGGTTTATATGGTTGCAACTGGTTTTAAAGGCCATGCAGATAATGGTGTAGCACCAAGTTTAAATGATAATTAAATAAAACTTAAGATAAATGGAGAAATATGACTAAGAATTTATTACTGTGGATAGTTATTGCTATAGTTTTAATGTCGTTATTTGAGTCTTTTAGTTCAAATGACAACACAGGACGCATGACTGATTATACAACTTTTGTTCGTGATGTTTCACAAGATCAAGTACAAGAAGTTGTTTTTGATGGCAATGTCATTAATGGTGTTAAACGCAATGGAGATAAATTTGTAACTGTAATGCCTTTACATGACTCTGAGCTTTTAAATAGTTTAATTTCACATAATGTTAGAACATCAGGAACAAAGCCTGAGGAACCAAGCCTTTTAATGTCAATTTTAATTTCATGGTTCCCAATGTTGTTACTAATAGGTGTTTGGATCTTCTTTATGCGTCAAATGAATGGTGGTTCAAAAGGAAATCCAATGGCTTTTGGTAAAAGCAAGGCCAAACTTTTATCTGAAAATCAGGTAAAAACTACTTTTGCTGATGTTGCAGGTTGTGATGAAGCTAAAGAAGATGTAGAAGAGCTTGTAGATTTTCTAAAAGATCCTACTAAGTACTCAAAACTAGGTGGCAGAATTCCACGTGGTGTATTAATGGTTGGTCCTCCTGGTACTGGTAAAACTTTATTAGCAAGAGCTATAGCTGGTGAAGCTAAAGTGCCATTTTTCTCAATATCAGGTTCTGATTTTGTGGAAGTTTTTGTAGGTGTTGGTGCTTCACGTGTAAGAGACATGTTTGCTCAAGCTAAGAAAAATGCTCCATGTATCATCTTTATTGATGAAATTGATGCTGTAGGTCGTAAGCGTGGTGTAGGCTTAGGTGGTGGCCATGATGAAAGAGAGCAAACCTTAAATCAATTACTAGTTGAGATGGATGGTTTTGAGGGTTTTGAAGCTGTAATTATCATTGCAGCAACTAATAGACCTGATGTTTTGGATCCTGCACTTTTACGTCCTGGTCGTTTTGATAGACAAGTTACTGTGGGTTTACCAGATGTTAGAGGTCGTGAGCAAATTTTAAAAGTACATATGCGTAAAGTACCTCTTGATAAGGATGTTGATGCAGCAGTACTTGCTCGTGGTACTCCAGGTTTTTCAGGTGCAGAACTTGCTAATTTAGTTAATGAGGCCGCTTTAGCTGCTGCTCGTTCTAATTTACGCACTGTGGGTATGCGTGAGTTTGAACTTGCAAAAGATAAATTATTAATGGGTGCTGAGCGTCGTTCTATGGCTATGAGTGAGCACGAGAAGATTAATACTGCTTATCATGAGGCAGGTCATACTATTGTTGGTCGTTTGGTACCTGAACATGATCCTGTATATAAAGTTTCTATTATTCCAAGAGGCAGAGCCCTAGGTGTAACTATGTATTTGCCTGAACAAGATAGATATTCTCAATCTAAACAGTATCTATTATCAAATATTTGTACTTTATTTGCAGGCCGTATTGCTGAGGATTTAATGTTTGGTGAGGCTGCCGTAACTACAGGAGCTTCAAATGACATTGAAAGAGCAACAGATATCGCTCGTCGTATGGTTACTCGCTGGGGTATGAGTAAACGTTTGGCACCAATGCAGTATGATCAAGATGCTAATGGTTCAATGTATTTAGGTGGCGGTAGCACTCAAACTATGTCTATTTCAGACAAAACAGCTAACATCATTGATGAGGAAGTAAGCGAGATTATCAATAGTTGTTATGCTAAGGCTAAGGGTTTATTACAAGATAATATTGATATTCTTGAGGCTATGAAAGATGCTTTATTAAAGTATGAAACCTTAGATGCTAATCAAATTGATGATTTGATGCAAAGACGTCCTTGTCGTGCTCCTGAGGGATATGTTGAGAAACAAGATACAGACAATAACTCAAGTAATAATGCTGAGGTTAAAGCTGAAACTAAAGATAGTGAGACTAAAGACACAAGTTTGCAAGATAATGCTAATAATGTAGATGATAAGGATAAGGTTGCACAAGCTCCGCAAGAAGCTAGTGATAAACCTGATGAGTCTGATAAAAAATAAGGATTTAATCTCATTATATTTAGGGTGTTAAGATGAAATTAAAATTAGCGCATAAGGTAGTTGATTTAAACTCTACACAAATTATGGGTGTAATTGATATTCATACAGATAATGTGCAAGATATTGATTACTATATAAATTGTGCAAAATCTATGCAAGAAGATGGAGCTAGTTTTGTTGAGCTTGCTGTAGTCTTTGCTAATAATGAAGCTAATGAAATTTTAGAACAAGAGATTGTAGTGCCTATAATTAAGGCACTTAAGCAAAATTGTTCTTTGTATATAGCTATTAACACCCCAAATCCTAAAACTATGCAAGATGCAGTAGCAGCAGGTGCTTGCATGATTATAGATAATAATTCTTTAAGAGCACCTAATGCTTTAGCTACTGTTAAAGAGCTAGACGTGCCTGTATGTTTAGTATTTGATCAAAATATAGAGTTTGATTCTTTAGATAAGCAAGATCCGATGAGTAGTGTTTCTGAGTTTTTATATGAGCGTATTGACGCTTGTTTAAATGCTAATATCAAGCGCTCAAGGATTTTAATTGATCCATCTTTAGGTATAAACACAGCTTTAGAATGTAGATTAAAGATGGCAGGAAGACTCAATACTTTTAAGAGTTTTGGTTTACCAATAAGCATACAAATTCCACGTTCTATTCCTCATGAAGATAAATTTTTAGAAGATAATCTTCCAATTACTTTGAGTTTAGCAATTTATTTGCAAACACAAGGTATTCATATTATTCGTACTAAGCAATTTGCTGATTTAGCTTTAGGTCTTGAGACTTTTGAGGCTTTAAGAAGAGCAAATAGACCATTTAGGTTAACAAAAGCAATAGCAAAACGTTTTTTAAAAAAGAAAAAGCAATAGGGGAAGACATAAGTCTTTTTAGTTCATGAAAAGAAAATATTTTGGTACTGATGGTATTAGAGGCAAAACAGGACAATTTCCTATTACCCCTGATTTTGTTATGAAGTTGGGCATGGCAGCTGGTAAGGTACTAGCTAAAGATAATGGCAGAGTTATTATAGGTAAGGATACCCGCCTATCAGGTTATATGCTTGAATCTGCCCTAGAGGCGGGGTTTAGTGCAGCTGGTGTCTCAACTACTCTTTTAGGTCCTATGCCAACACCTGCTATTTCATATTTAACAAGAGCTTTTAGAGCTGATCTTGGAGTTGTAATTTCAGCTTCACACAATCCTTTTTATGATAATGGCATTAAATTCTTTTCTAAAGAGGGTACTAAACTTCCTGATGAAGTAGAGCTTGAAATTGAGGCTATGTTAGATCAAGAGTTAAGTTTAGCTCCTTCAAATGCTCTAGGTCGTGCTTACAGAAAAGATGATGCTCCAGGTCGCTATATTGAATTTTGTAAGTCAACATTTACAAGTTACTTATCACTTGATAACTTAAAGATTGTCGTAGATTGTGCTAATGGTGCTACTTATCATGTTGCTCCTAGTGTATTTAAAGAATTAGGTGCTAATGTTATAGCAATTGGTACTAATCCAAATGGTATTAATATCAATGATAACGTAGGCTCAACTCATCCTCAAGCTTTAATTGATGCAGTACTTGCTAATAGTGCAGATGTTGGTATTGCTTTTGATGGTGATGGTGATCGCGTTTTAATGGTAGATAATCAAGGTAATTTATTAGATGGCGATGCTTTGTTATACATCATAGCTAAAGATAGAATGATGCAAAATAAATTACGTGGAGGTATCGTAGGCACCTTGATGACTAACTTAGGTTTAGAGCTTGCTTTAAAAGACCTAGGTATTGACTTTAAACGTAGTGCTGTAGGTGATAGATATGTTATGGAAGAGCTTTTAAATAACAATTGGCGCCTAGGCGGTGAAAATTCAGGGCATATTATTTGTCTTGATTATGTCTCAACTGGTGATGGTATCGTATCTGCTTTACAAGTACTTAAAGCAATGCAAAGAAATAAATGTGCTTTAAGTGATCTAGTTTGTGATCTTAAATTATTCCCTCAAGAATTAATTAATGTAAGAACACAATCTAACTTTGATCCTCTTGAGGATGAGCATGTAGTCAATGAAGTTAGAAAAGTTGAAGCAGAATTAGGTACTACAGGTCGTGTTTTATTACGTAAATCAGGTACTGAGCCTTTAATTAGAATTATGGTTGAGGGTGAAAATAGTGAACTTACTCACAAGATGGCTCATCGCATTTATGATGTGATTAGAGTGCAATGTGAGGGTGTTTAGAGCTTGATTTTCTATAACGATCAATGTATCATGCACAATATTTTATTTTTTTTGGTCACTTAAAATGTACGAAATAGTTATAGTTTTATTTTTGATTGTTGCAATTGCTATTATTGCTTTAATTTTAGTGCAGCAAGGTAAGGGAGCTGGTATGGGAGCTTCCTTTGGTGCAGGTGCTTCTAATACTGTTTTTGGCTCTGTAGGTTCTGGTAATTTTCTAACTAAAAGTACTTGGACTTTAGCTATTTTATTTTTTGCTATCTGTCTTTTTATTGGCTGGTTACAAAAAGATAAAACTGTAGAGACAAGTTCTTTTGAGAATATTACTCCTATAACACAAAGTACCAATGCAGCTGATGTGCCTATAATTGACAGCAATGCTGCTGATGTTCCTCAAGTAGAAGAGAACAAGGCAAGTGAAGTACAGACTCCTGCTGTAGACAATAAGGAGACTCAAGTTCCTGCTGCAGATAATAAAGAAGCACAAGCTCCTGCTGTAGAAGAAAGTATAACAGAAGCTCCTGTAGTTACAGAAACTGATGTTGCAGCTCCTGCTGAAGCTCAATAATAAGTTTTGCTAATTTAATCAATTTGATCCTTACCTAAAGTAAATTTATATAAATAGTTTAGGTAAGGATATGAATGTGTCATATCTCATATCAAACTTTTAAATTCACATCAATAGTTGTTCCATAAAAATACATTTATAAATGCTTTTATTTAATTTTAAAACAAAAGTACTTATCTTTATGTATTATCTATAAAAATTAAATTTAAAAATTGTTATATTAGTTTATAACTGCAAGCTTTTTTCATTTTTTATATAAGCATTTTTCATATACATAATTTTTTGTTAAGATAAGTTTAGGATAATGAAGGTGATATATGATCAATTTAGCTATAGTTGGTGTAGGAAAGCTTGCTAATGTATGCGCACAGGCTTTAACTTTACAAAAAGAATTTAAATTAGTAGCAGCTTGTAACCATACTCGTATGCGTTTACAAGAATTTTGTCAAAGCTATAATTTAAATGGTTATTTAGATATAGAGGAAATGGTAAAAAATGAGCAGATACAAGCATTATTAATTTGCTCACCAGTAAATACGCATTACTCTTATATAAAGATAGGCTTAAATTTAAACTGTAATATTATTTGTCAAGCTCCTTTTAGTTTAGATTATGCTCTATTACAAGACTTGCACAAGTTAAGCAGACAAACGCATACTGTAATTACACAAATAGATTATCATTATAGTGAGCAATATTTTAATCAATTAAAGAAGGCTATTATTCAAGATAATGCTCAAAAGTTGAAACTTGAGCTTTATGCTCAAGATCTTGAGTGTTGTTATTTGATGTTAACTACTGTCTTAAAACTTGTAGCTTGTAATACTATACATAAAGAGCAAGATGCTTATTATATAAATGTCTTTAATAAAAAAGTTGAAATTACTCTAAACAAGAGTACAGAAGGTAATTATTTTAAATTTAAAGCTGAGAATTATTATTTTAATGATGTACTTGAGACTTTTGCTGATATTCATAATCCAAGTCAAGCTAATTTAAGTATTTTTAATCAAAAAGAATTTAACATTGTAATTAATAGTTATAGCTTATTGCTTAGCGATCAAGCTAAACTCATACAAGCACAAGCAAATAGTAATGATGAATTTACACTCAGTCTCAAGGTTTTAAAATTAATTAATGATCTTAATATTTTTGAGTAATTTTTAAATGTTTACATGGGGTTATGATCTCATCAAGGGGCATATCCCATCTTTCGTATTGAATTGTATCAAACTCTTGAAAATCATAAGCAAGGCCAATAGTTACGCAATTATAACTTAATTTTTTTAATAATCTATCATAATAGCCACCACCCATACCCAATCTATTTCCTTGTTTATCAAAACCAATTAGTGGTACTAATATTACATTAAGACAGCCTATATCAATTTTTTTATGTATAAGAGCATCAGGTTCTAAAATACCATATTGATTGTGTTTAAGTAGATAATAATCGTTAATTTGATAAAAACTCATCTTACCTTTTGTAGTTGTTGAGATCAAAGGCAGACTAAGATTATGTCCTTGTGCTAATAACATATTATTTATATTATAAGTATCAAGTTCACCTTTATGACTTACATATGAGGCAATATTTAATTTATCTTTGAGCAAAACATGTTGAGACAAAAAGTGCATACAAGCAGTGGCTGCTTGTTGTATATAACCTTTATTTAAAGCTTGTCTTTTATTTTTAATTAAAGCTCTTTGTTCTTGTTTTAATTTTTTATTATCCATTGCTGCCTAACAACTCTGCTAATTTTTCTATTTCTTCCATTTTTGCTTCAGCCCTCTTTATAAAAGGACTTTTTGCACGTAAATAACTATTAAGCTCATCCTGACAAGATAAAGCAGCTAAGATACAAGCCTGCTGTGGAGTTACATTAGGGTTGTTTCTTAAAATTTTAGCTACAGAGTTTTTTACTGTATCAATAGAGTCAAGCAAGGATTCCTCATCTTCTTTTTTACAATTTAGGATAAAATCTTGCCCTAAGATAGAAAATTGCACATTAATCATCTCATAGTCTTGATTTTGGGGCTCGCTCATAAAGATCTCCGCATAGCTGATATAAAGTTTATAGCAAGTACTTATAGTATAGTATTATAACTTACTTGTGAACAACTACCGTCAAATTTTTGAAATTTATCAATAAGCTTTTTGATATAGATAGCTTATTTTAATTTATAAAGTTTTTAGTATTTATCTATTTGTTACATTTAAATTAATTTGTTATTAAGACTTAGTATTACAGTCTTCAAAATTAGCTCAAATTATAACAAGTATTGAGTTTAAACCTAAGCTATAGGTATAAAAAATTTTTATCACTTTATGAGTAAAACAGTTTAGTTTAGGGGCTAAGATTTTAAAATTTAGTATTTAAAAATTATGTAGGTCTATCTTGATTTTATATATATTCAATGCTAGCCTAAGCATCATTAAAAAGGATTTAAGAAATGTTCTTGTAAAAGGACTTTTTTAAGCGGTTGTTGTGTTAACCGATATAAATAACTTTTTAGCTGTATTAAGAATGAGTAAGATTTGTAAAGTAACAATAGCTTAACTAAATTATTAATTAGTATGCAGACAAACCTTAATATCTTAAATTGTTTAGTGTTTGTCTAAGTTACTTTTATACAGATTATAACTCATTGATACATATTCAATTATATTTTTTGATTAAGCTCTAACCTCATGATGATGAGGAATTTAAGTGACTATAAATTAAAGGTGAATAGTGAGCGAGAAGCTACAAAAAGTTTTAGCACGCTTAGGTTTGGGCTCAAGACGTCAACTTGACTCTTTAATTGCTCAAAAGCGTGTAGAAGTTAATGGCAAAATAGCCAATGTTGGTGATCGTGTCGATGATGACATTATCGTAAAAATTGATGGTAAGGTAGTAGCTACACCTAAAACACAAAAACCAAAGTGTCGGGTTATTATGTATCATAAAAAAGAAGGTGAGCTTACTACTTTAAAAGATCCTGAAGATAGGCCAACTGTTTTTGATCATTTACCTCGTCCTGACTTTGGCAGATGGATTTATGTTGGTAGACTTGATTTAAATACTTCAGGTTTATTACTACTAACTACAGATGGAGATTTAGCTAATGCTCTTATGCATCCTAGAGGTGAAGTAGAGCGTGTTTATGCTGTGCGTGTCTTTGGTCAGATCACTGATGAGCATATACAAAAACTACAAACTGGAGTCATGTTAGAAGATGGCATGGCCAAATTTGATAAAATAGTTTTTGCAGGTGGTGAGGGTATTAATCGTTGGTACCATGTCTCTTTAAAAGAAGGACGTAATCGTGAAGTTCGTCGTTTATTTGAAGCTGTAGATTTAAAGGTAAGCAGATTAATACGTATTAAGTATGCTAATTTAGAGTTAGATCCAAAACTTAAACAAGGCCATTATAGAGAGCTTACTTTATCTGAAATTAATAATTTAAGGGCAAAAGTTAAGCTTAAAGCTTTAACTAGTGATGAAATAGCTCATGAAGCATTTGATAGCTATTTAGAGAAAAATAAGCATAACAAGCATAGAAATAAATTTAATTTTGATAAGGGTAAGAATGTAAGCTTACAAGGAAAACCTCAAAAAACTAAACGTTCTTATCAATCTCAAGTTATTGTTAAAACAGATAGATTTAAAGATAGAGCTTTAGGTAATGATAGTAAACATAGAGCTTTAGATGGTGATAATAAACATAGGTCAGCAAAAAAAAGTTTTGTGGTGATTTCAAGTACACAAGATCAAACAAAAAGAAGGAATTTTAAACTAAGGCATAATATTGTTAAAAAACATAATTTTTAATTAATCTTAGTTTAAATATAAAAACACAATAAAAAATAACCTACACTTTAGTTTAAAGTTTAAAAATTTAAATAAGAGTGTAGGTTTTTAGTTTTTTATATATAATTGATAATAGATATATAAAATATATACAAAAACCTTAGATATGGTTTTTTATAAAATATTAAGTAAAATAATTAATTATATTTAAGCTATGTAAAAAAACTTATCAAGGTACTTTAAAACGTCTTATCTTTTGTTTATATTAATATAGGCCATGAGGCTTTTGATATAAGTGAAATAATAAAGTGAAAAATAATAATTCTAATAAAATTGATTATCCCCAAAGAAGTTTAAACTTCTTACCTAATATTTTTTATAATTTTTTAACATATACAAATAAAGGAGATAGTTTATGGATCCTGTAGCTACTCCGCAAATTTTATTTGATATGGCTTGGATCAATGATCCAACTGCTTGGTTAGGTCTTTTAACATTAGTTATAATTGAAATTGTATTAGGTATTGATAACTTAGTATTTATTGCTATTTTAACAGCTAAGTTGCCAGCCAAACAAAGAAATAAAGCACGTTATATAGGTTTAGGTGGTGCTTTAGTTATACGTTTATTTTTCCTATCGACCATAGCTATAATTATGGGTATGGTTGTGCCACTTTTCCATATAGGTAGCTTTGGTGTTTCAGGCCGTGATATTGTACTTATGATAGGTGGTCTGTTCTTATTGTATAAAGCAACACATGAATTACACTCAAAGCTTGAAGGCTTTGATGAGGAAATTTCTGCATCAAAGGCAGCAGGTAGTGCTTTTGGTATGGTTGTTTTGCAAATTATGGTTTTAGATGCTGTATTTTCTATTGACTCAATTATTACAGCTGTAGGTATGATAGATCATGTCTTCATCATGATGTTTGCCGTAATTATTGCAATGTGTGTGATGATTTTAGCTTCAAAAGCAATTACAGATTTTGTAAGCCATCATCCAACTTTAGTAATCTTGTGTTTAGGCTTTTTATTATTAATTGGTTTTAGTCTAATTATGGAAGCTTTACACTTCCATGTACCAAAAGGTTATTTATATGCTGCTATTGGTTTTTCAATTTTAATTGAGTTTTTCAATCAAATAGCACGTAAAAACACCTTAAAACTTGGCAATGCTAATGCAATGCAAAGTCGTGAGGTAGCTGCTAATTTAGTTTTGCGTCTTTTAGGTTCAAATAAAAATCAAGTACAAACTTTAAAAGAGGCTATTGTTTCAACAACAGGTCCTAGTGTTTTTAATAATGAAGAAAAAGAGATGGTATCACGTGTCTTACAATTATCTTCATTACCTGTTAAAGCAGTGATGACATCACGTGCTGATCTTGAAATGCTCAATATTTCTATAAGTAAAGTAGATTTATTGTATCAAGTTAAAAGTTTTAAATATTCACGTTTAGTAGCTTATAAAGATGGAGCAAAAGATCAGCCTATAGGTTACATTAAAAAGTCTGATCTATTAGCTTTAGGTCTTACTGATGATAAATTTGATGTTAATCAAATTGTGCGTGAACCAGTGTATTTAGCAGAGACTGTAAGTATTATTAAAGCGTTAGAAGAGTTTAGACGTTTTAAGAAAAATTTTGCCTTTATTTATGATGAATTTGGTAACTTTGAGGGTGTTGCCACCTTACATGACATCATGGAGGAAATTGCAGGAGAGCTGCCTGATCTAAATGAAAAAGAAGAAATTACTAAAATTAGTGATTATGAATATCAAGTACGTGGTGATGTAATTTTGAAGGACTTAGAACGTATAGTAGGACTTAATGTACCAATTAGTGAACATTATCATACTATAGCAGGCTATGTACTTGATAATTTACAAAGATTGCCGCATGTAGGTGAAAAAATAGTTTATGAAAACTATGAAATTGAAGTGCTTGAGGTAGATAGTATAAGTATTAATTTATTAAAAATTACTAATTTACATCTTAAAAAGCAAAATTCACAAGAACATAGTGACACCAAATGATAAAATTTATGGGGCTTAAGGATAAAAGTCTTTACTTTAAATAAGTATTTTAATATAATGCTAAGGACTTTAAAGTAAGTTAAGTCAAGCTTATTTTAAGCAAAGAATTTGTTTAAAATATGCTAAAAATTAGGTGGAACTATCAGGAGGCCCCAAAATATAAGGGGCTTTTTTTTTGGGAAAAACAATGTCAGGAACAATAGAACAAAGAGTTAGAGAACTTGTTGAACCTTTGATTACCTCAATGGATTTGCAATTATGGGGTGTAAGATACAGAGGTGGCAGAGATCACGCTATTTTACAAATTTTTATAGAGAGTCAAGAGGGTATTAATGCTGATATCTGTGGCGATGTGACTAATATGATCTCACCTGCTCTTGATGCTGCTGATATTATTAACCCTGCTTATACCTTAGAGGTTTCTTCACCAGGTTTAGATAGAATTTTATTTACAAAAGAACAAGCTCTTTTGTATGTAGGTAAGAAAGTAAAGCTTGAACTTACTTTAGCTTTACAATCACGTCGTAAATTTGAAGGTACTTTAGTATCAATAGACGAAGATACTTTAGTTTTAGATGATAAATTAAGTGGTAATGTAACACTTGCTTTTAGTAATATTGCGCTAATGCGTGTGGTTCCTGAATTTAATAAAACAGCTAAGAAAAAGTAGGCACATCATTAAAGGAGTATGAAGTAAATGGGAAAGGAAATTATTGCAATAGCTGAGGCTCTCTCTAATGAGCGTGCTATTCCTCGCGATAAAATTTTTGAAGCTTTAGAAACAGCTTTAGCAACTGCTACTAAGAAAAAATATCCTGTAGATATTGCAGTAAGAGTTACTATTGATAAAAAAGAGGGTAGTTATAGAACCTTTAGACGTTGGACTGTAGTAGGTTCTTCAGAGCTTGATCATCCAGCTTCTGAGATTTCTCTTGAAGCTGCAAGACTTGATTACCCTGAAATCAATGTAGGGGATGTAGTTGAAGAAGAAATTGAATCTGTAGCTTTTGATAGAATTACTATACAAACAGCTAAGCAAGTTCTATCTCAAAAGGTA
Source organism: uncultured Anaerobiospirillum sp. (assembly GCA_944389785.1). Taxonomy (GTDB): domain Bacteria; phylum Pseudomonadota; class Gammaproteobacteria; order Enterobacterales; family Succinivibrionaceae; genus CALXNP01. The sequence goes on along the minus strand of CALXNP010000001.1, from coordinate 45,366 downwards.
AAAGATGCTGAAAGAGATCAATTATTAGCTGAGCAAAGACAAAGAGTAGGTCAAGTTATCAATGCTACAGTTAAAAAACAAGGTCGTGATTTTTTAGTTTTAGATCTTGGTAATAACGCAGAAGCTGTATTGAAAAAAGAGCAGTTAATACCACATGAAACTTTTGGTCGTGGTGATAGAATTAAAGTTTTATTATCAGAAATAAAAAATGATAATAAAAATCCTCAAATAGTATGTTCAAGAACATCTCCTCAATTTTTAAAGGAATTATTTAAGATTGAAGTTCCTGAAATTGGTGAAGATATTATTGAAATTATGGGTGTAGCCCGTGATCCTGGTTCTCGTGCTAAGATTTCTGTAAGAACTAAGGATAGACGTATAGATCCACGTGGTGCTTGTATTGGTATGCGTGGTGCACGTGTTATGGCTGTATCTAATGAATTAGCAGGTGAGAAGATTGATGTTGTGTTATATGATGAGAATTTAGCTCAATATGTAACTAATGCTATGGAACCTGCTGAAGTATCTCGCATCATTATCAATGAAGAAACTCATAGTATTGATATTGCTGTAGCTGATGATAATTTAGCTTTAGCAATTGGACGTAACGGTCAAAATGTAAAGTTAGCTTCAAATTTAATAGGTTGGAATTTAAAAGTGATGACCGAGACCTCATTAAAAGATACCTTACAAAAAGAACAAGGAGCTTTATTAGCTGATTTTGTTGAAGGTTTAAATATTGATGAGGATTTTGCTCAAACTTTAATTGATTATGGTTTTACTAATTTAGAAGAAATTGCTTATGTTGTGCCTGATGAGCTTTTACAAATTGAAGGCTTAGATATGGACATGGTAGAAGCTCTTCAAAATAATGCTAAACATAGTTTAGAAAAACGTGCTGAATTAGAAAACCAAAAAGCTCTTGAGGTATTAACCAGCCTTGAAGGTATTGATAATGATTTAGCTCAAAAATTAATTGAGCATGATATTAAGAGTGCAGATGCCCTAGCAGAGCTTGCTACAGATGATTTAGTGGATATTGAAGGCTTAGATGAGGCAACTGCTGGTAAGATTATTATGGCAGCCCGTAATGAGTGCTGGTTTAAAGATGCCAAGTAAGAGGGGATAGTAAGTATATGAGTGATTTAAATAAAGATAATACCCCAAAGCAACGTATGTCGCTTAACACTAAAAAAGCCTCATCAACAGTTACCACTGGTATAGGCAACAAGCAAAAACAAGTGCAAGTTGAAGTAAAGCGCAAGCGTTTTGATCCAAAGGAAATTGAGGCTCGCAAGCAGCAAGAGGCTTTAGAAAAGAAAAAAGCATTACAAGAGCAAAAAGAACGCGAAGAGCGTGAGCGTAAAGAGCAAGAGGAAAAAGCTCGTCTTGAAGCCTTAGCTAAAGAGCAAAAAGCTAAAGAGGAAAAGCTAAAGCAAGAGCAAAAGAATGCTGAGGCTAAGCGTCAAAAGGAGCAACAGATGGCTTATAAAAAAGCTAGTACTTCTAAGAAAGAAGATTTAGAAGCTAAGAGGGCTCAGGCTAAGTTCGATGATGAGCAAGAGGCTCAACGTAGAAAAAAATTTGAAGAGCAAGAAGCTAAGCAGGCTGAAAATGCTCGTCGTTTAGCAGAAGAAAATGCTGCAAGATGGGAAGCTGAAGAAGAAGAGCGTCGTCGTTTAGATAATGATGATTTTTCATCTTTTGCTTCAGCCTATGTACGTGAGGCTGAAGCTCGTGAAGAGCGTGAAGCTGAAAATAGAGGCCGTCATAGAGGTTCTGGTTCTGAGCGTCGTCAAAGTACTTCTAAAAAAAGAGAAGAAGACACTCAAGGCATGATGCATCATAACAAGAAAAATTCTAACCGTCGTAATGGTAAAAATGCCAAGGGTGCAGCTAAACTTAATCAGCAGCAGCATGGTTTTAATCGTCCTGTAGCTCCTGTTAGCCGTGAGGTTGTAATTGGCGAAACTATTACAGTAGCCGATCTTGCTGCTAAGATGGCTGTTAAAGGTATAGAAGTAATTAAAACCTTAATGAAACTTGGTGAAATGGTAACTATAAATCAAGTTATTGATCAATCAACTGCTTCTATTGTGGTTGAGGAAATGGGGCACAAGGTTGTATTACGTAAAGAAAATGAGTTAGAAGAGTCTTTATTGGCTGATAGAGAAAATGATACTCGAAAGGCTGTAGAACGTGCTCCGGTTGTGACTATTATGGGTCACGTTGATCATGGTAAGACTTCACTGCTTGATTATATTAGAAAATCAAAAGTAGCTGCAGGAGAAGCAGGTGGTATTACTCAAAGAATCGGTGCATATCATGTTAATACACGTGGCACTGGTATTACTTTCTTAGATACTCCAGGTCACGCTGCTTTTACTGCAATGCGTGCTCGTGGTGCTCAAGTTACTGATATTGTAGTTTTAGTAGTAGCTGCAGATGATGGTGTAATGCCTCAAACTGTTGAAGCTATTCAACACGCTCAAGCTGCTAAGGTACCTTTAATTGTAGCTATTAATAAGATAGATAAGCCAGGTGCTGAACCAATGCGTGTAACTCAAGAATTAATTCAACACTCTGTTATTCCAGAGAGCATGGGTGGTGAAACTCAATTTGTTGAAGTATCTGCTAAAACTGGTCAAGGTGTTGATGAGCTTTTAGAGGCAATATTATTACAAGCTGAGGTTTTAGAGCTTAAAGCTGTATCAGAAGGTATGGCAGCTGGTGTTGTTATTGAGTCTCGTCTTGATAAAGGTCGTGGTCCTGTAGCTTCAGTATTAGTTACTGAAGGTACTCTGCACAAAGGTGATGTAGTACTTTGTGGTCTTGAGTATGGCCGTGTTCGTGCTATGCGTAACGAAATTGGTCAAAATTTAACAGAAGCAGGTCCTTCTATTCCTGTAGAGCTATACGGTCTATCTGGTGTGCCTGATGCAGGTGACGAGATGACAGTGGTACGTGATGAGAAAAAAGCTCGTGAAGTAGCACTATTCCGTCAAGGTAAGTTCCGTGAGCTTAAGATTGCTAAGCAGCAAAAAGCTAAGCTTGAGAATATGTTTAAGGATAATCAAGCATCAGAGCTTAATGTGGTACTTAAAGCTGATACTCAAGGCTCTGTTGAAGCAATTTCAGATGCACTTAATAAGCTTGCAACAGATGAGGTTAAGGTAAATATTGTGGGTTCAGGTGTTGGTGGTATCACTGAAACTGATGCAACTTTAGCTTCTGCTTCATCAGCAATTATTGTAGGCTTTAATGTTCGTGCTGACGCTCCAGCTCGTCGTGTTATTGATGCTGATGGTGTGGATTTACATTATTACAGTGTAATTTATGACTTAATTGATGATGTAAAGAAAGCTATGTCAGGTATGCTTAAATCTGAGGTACGTCAAGAGATTATTGGTCTTGCAGAGGTACGTGAGGTCTTCCGTCATCCTAAGTTTGGTGCAATTGCAGGTTGTATGGTAACAGAAGGTGTAATCAAACGCTCTGCTCCTATTCGTGTATTGCGTGATAATGTAGTAATTTTCGAAGGTGAGCTTGATTCTTTACGTCGTTTCAAAGATGATGTAGCTGAAGTTAAAGCAGGTACAGAGTGTGGTGTTGGTGTGAAGAATTATCAAGATGTAAGAGCTGGTGATCAGATCGAAGTCTTTGAGAATATTGAAGTTAAACGTACTTTAGATTAAGTTTATGCCAAATAATAAAAAAAGTTTTGGAAGACAAGAGCGTGTAGCAGCTTCTATACGTCGTGAAGCTGCTGACATCATCAATAATGAGGTTAAAGATCCTCGTGTTAAATTTGCCACAGTTACTGAGGTAAATGTTAGCCCTGACTTAAAAAATGCACGTATCTATGTGTCTTTTTTAACAGATGATGAACAAGCAGTAAAAGATGCTATGGCAGCTTTACAAAGAGCCAAAGGTTTTGTACGCTCACAATTAGCCGCACATTTAAAAATGCGCTATATGCCTGAGATTCATTTTATCTTTGATGCGCTCTTATCTGAGAGTATGCGCCTTGATGCTTTAATAGCTAAAGGTTTAGCTAAAGATTAAAAAAGGTGAAGTTTGTCCTGACCTCAGTAAGTTGAATAAACTGCTGAGGCTAGGACGCTTTGTGTCACTTTTTTAACTTAATTAATCATGTTTTACTTTTAAAATTTCAATCCAATAATCATCAGGATCGTGAATAAAGTAAAGTCCCATTTTTTCATTTACATAGCAAACACAACCCATTTGTTGATGATATTTAAAGCACTCTTCATAATCATTTTCAACTCTAAAGCAAATATGACTTTCATTATCACCTAAATTATAAGGTTCAGTTCTATCTTTTAAATAAGTAAGTTCTAACATAAAGTGGCAATAGTCATCTTGTAAATAAACTAGTGTAAAAGAACCATCTTGTGCTTCTTTTCTTTTAGCTTCATGCAAACCAAGAGCTTTTTGATAAAATTCAATACTTTTTTCTAGGTTTGTAACATTAATATTAAAGTGATCAAAACGTGCTTTAATCTTCATAAATGACTCCATATATCATTTTAAATAACGGTTCTAATTATATCTAAGATTTACATAGTATATAACTAGTTAATTTTATTTTAATATTAAATGATTTTAAAATATTAATAATAAATGCTTTACTTGTATGTAAAAGCATAACAATGTAATATATGTATAGTTTTAACTAAGAAGAAAAAGTATGGCACAAGTTTTTTGGATTACAGGTTTAGCAGGTGCTGGTAAAAGCAGCATAGGTCATAGGTTATATACACACTTGCAGCAAGAGCATAATAATATAGTGTTCTTAGATGGTGATACTTTGCGAGAGGTTTATGGTGATAATTTTGGTTACACTAAAGAAGATAGATATAAAGTAGCTATGTGTAATGCAAGATTATGTAAACTTTTAGCAAGTCAAGGTCAAATTGTTGTTTGTTGTACTATCTCTATGTTTGATGCTGTTAGAGCATGGAACAGAGCTAATATTGATAATTATATAGAAATTTATGTTAAAGTAAGCAGAGAAGTTCTATATCAAAGAAATCAAAAAAATTTATACAGTACTACAAATGCTTCTGTTGCAGGAATAGATGTAGCTGTAGAATTGCCTCAACATCCTGATATTATTCTTGAGAATGATGGGGTATATACATTAGAGCAATTAGTTGCTCAAATTTTAACTTATAGTAATAGCAAATAAAAAGGTATTAAAATGAAAACAGTTTGGGATTATACCAATTTAGCACAAGCTTATTTACATCGTCCAGATTATGCTAGCGAGGCTATAGATAAGCTTTTAGATATTGCACAAATTAAAGCTGGTGATAAGGTATGTGATGTTGGTGCAGGTGCTGCACATTTAACTTTAGAATTAGCAAAACGTGATTTACAAGTTTGTGCTATTGAGCCAAATGATGCAATGCGTGCTAATGGTCAAGAGCGTACTAAAGAATTTAAAAATGTACAATGGTTTGAAGGTGTAGGTGAAGATACTAAGATGGAGTCTAATGCCTTTTCTTTAGTAACTTTTGGCTCATCTTTTAATGTTTGTGATCGTTTACTTGCACTTAAAGAATCTAGTCGTATTTTAAAAAGTCATGGTTATTTTGCATGTATGTGGAATCATAGAGATTTAGATGATCCACTACAAAAAGCAATTGAGGATATTATTAAAAGTAATATTAAAGATTATGATTATGGCAGTCGCCGTGAAGATCAAACTAAGGTTATTGAAAGTTCAAATCTTTTTGATAATGTAGGTTATCTTGAGGGACATGTAGTTCATAAGGTTGCAGTTGATAGTTTTATTGAAGGATGGAAGTCTCATGGCACTTTATACCGTCAGTCTCCAGAGTTATTTAACTCAATTATCAATCAAATTTCAGCTTTAATTCATAAATCTTATCAAGATACTGTAGATGTGCCTTACACTACTAGAGTATATTTTGCAAGAAAGAAGGACTAAGTGTAATGCTCTCCTTTAAATCAAAAGCTTTAACTCTACTTGAGCTTCAAGATAAATTAACAAGTGCTACTGTTTTACCTATGCTTGTTTTAAACACAAACGATAAATTCGATTGTGAGCAAATTTATGTACAAACAATAAATAAGTTAGGTTGTGGTCCTTATATAGTTAGAAGTTCATCTTGTAATGAGGATACAGCAAATTGTTCAAATGCAGGTAAGTTTTTATCAATTGCTAATGTGCAGAGCAAAGATGAGCTTTATGAAGCTATTGAGCAAGTTAAGCAATCTATGGATATTAAAGGAGAGAATTATCTTTTTATACAGCCTTACCTAAATAATGTAGATATTTGTGGTGTAGTTTTTACTCTTGAACCAAATACTGGTGGTAATTATTATGTTTTAAATTATGATGACACTACAGGTTCAACAAGCTCTGTAACTGATGGAAGTGGGCGTAATTTAAAAACTTTATACCATTATAAACAAAGTCCTATAGATATTTGTGAGCCATTTTCATCTTTACTTAAACTTTGTGCTGAGCTTGAGTCTTTGTATGAAATAGCTAATTTAGATATTGAATTTGCTTATGTGGGCTCAAAGTTATATTTGTTGCAGGTAAGACCTTTAGTTATGCGTCAAAAGATCTTTGATCTTAATACACAAACTAAGATTTTAGGTCATATTGAGAATAAGATAAAACAACAATCACAACCCCATCCTAATTTATATGGCTCTTATGCTATTTATGGTGTTATGCCAGATTGGAATCCAGCTGAGATGATAGGTATTAGACCTAAACCTTTAGCTTTGAGTTTATATAAAGAAATCATAACAAATGGTGTTTGGGCATATCAAAGAGATAATTATGGTTATCAAAATTTACGCTCATTTGCTTTAATGTTAGATTTTTATGGTATGCCGTATATAGATGCAAGGATTAGCTTTAATTCTTTTGTACCAAAAAATTTACCTGATGATTTATCACAAAAATTAGTTAATTTTTATTTAGACAGATTAAAGAGTAATCCCCATCTGCATGATAAAATTGAGTTTGAAATTGCTATTACCTGTTATAGTTTTGATATTGATAGCAAGTTACAAAGATTAGATAAAAGTTTTACTCACGATGATTTAGCTAATTTGAAGCAATCTTTGCTTAAGCTTACTAATTCTATTATAAAAAGTAATGGTCTATGGACTGTAGATAGAAGTAAGGTTGAGTTACTTTCAAATAAAGCTTTAAGTATATTACAAAGTAGTTTGCCTGTAAGTGAAAAAATCTATTGGCTGCTTGAATATTGTAAGCGCTATGGTACTTTACCTTTTGCAGGTTTAGCTAGAGCTGCTTTTATAGCTGTTGAACTGCTTCGTTCACTTGTATGTGTGGGTATTTTATCAGAATCTGATAAAGATGCTTTTATGGGGGAATTATCTACTGTAGCTAAAAACATGTCGCATGATTATAGCACTTTGAGCAAACAAAGTTTTTATAAGAAGTATGGTCATTTACGTCCTGGTACTTATGATATATGTTCAATGCGCTATGATCATAAGGGAGATGAGTATTTTGCTAATAGTATTGAAAGCAGTATAAAAAATACAACTAAGTTTAAGCTTAGTTTAGAACAGATTGCATCTTTAGATAGATTAATTAATGAGCATCATTTAGATACAGATGTTTTATCTTTATTTAATTTTATTAAAGGAGCAATAGAAGGCAGAGAGTTAGCCAAATTTGTCTTTACAAAAACTTTATCAGATGTGATTGAGCTTATAGCTCAATTAGGTGAGGAGTATGGTTTAAGTCGTGAAGAATTAAGCTATGTTGATATTAGAGCTTTATTAGATACTAACTCTTCAATATGTGATATTAAGCAATGTTTGCTTGAATCTATAGCACAAGGTAAAGCTCAGGATAAGATTTTAACTAGTATATGTTTGCCTCCTTTAATTTATAGCAGCGATCAAGTTTATAGTTTTAGTTTACAAGATGATAGTCCAAATTTCATTACGCAAAAAAGTGTCACTGCACCTATTGCACTGCTGCCATGTAGTGATATTAGTGGCAAGATTGCTTTAATAAATGGAGCAGATCCTGGTTATGATTGGATTTTTGCACATAACATCGCTGGTTTAATTACAGCTTATGGTGGTGCTAACTCGCATATGTCTATTAGGGCTGCAGAATTTGAATTGCCAGCTGTTATTGGTGTGGGCGAGAAATTATTTAATAAATATAAAAATGCTAAAGCATTAAAAATTGATTGCAGAAATAAGCAAATTAGCCTGTTATGAAAAAGATTTTAATTACACAAAAAGTTGAGTGTAAAAAAGATATACAAGAGGTACGTGATGTTTTAGCTCATGATTGGTATAAGTTAGCATTACGTTGTGGCTTTTTACCTCTTATGGCACCTAATAATCTTATCTTAACTAAGGAGCTTTTAGCTCAAATTAAGATAGATGGTATTATCTTATCAGGTGGTAATACCTTATATAAATATGGTGGTGATACTAAAGATAGGGATGAGTTAGAGCATTTTTTAATAGATTATGCTTTAGAGCATAATCTTAAGCTTTTAGGTGTATGTCGAGGCATGCAGGTAATTTTAGATCATTTTAATGTTGATTTATATCCTGTGATTAATCATGTACGTGTGTGTCATGAACTTGATGATGGCAGTGTAGTTAATAGTTATCATAACTATGGTGCATATGAGTTAAAATCTCCTTTAGTAGCTTTAAAACACTCAAATGAGGATAAGGTAATTGAAGCTATAACTTGTATAGGTCATGAAAATCTAAAAGCTGTAATGTGGCATCCAGAGCGTGAATTATTAGGTAATTGTTTGGATGTTAAATTAATTAAGGATCATTTTGAGCTATGAAGATCATTATTTTAGCAGCAGGCAGAGGCAGTAGGTTATTACATTTAACAGATAGTATACCAAAGTGCTTAGTATCACTTGCAAATCATAGCTTGCTTGATAGATGTTTATATAGTTTAGAGCAAGCTAATATAAAACAAGAAGATATTGTTATAGTTACAGGTTATAAAAAAGAACAAATAGAGCAAAAAGTTAAAGTAAAAACATTACATAATGCCATGTGGAATCAAGGCAATATGGTTAGATCTTTACTTGAAGCTAAACAATATTTAATAAATGAAACTTGTTTAGTTGTATACTCAGATATAGTATTTTCAGCTAATGTCATTACCAAAGTATTAAATACAACACAAGATTTAGTATTGCCATCTTATGCTCATTTTTGGGAGTTATGGGAACAGCGTTGTGATAATCCTTTTGAAGATTTAGAGTCTTTTGAATTTGATAGCAATATGCTGCTTACTGATATAGGTCAAAGAGTTACTACAAAAGATCGTATTCAAGGTCAATTCATGGGTATTATTAAATTTACTCCAAACTCTTGGGCTAATACTCAAAAAATACTTGATACTATGACCGATGAGCAAATATTAAAGCTTGATTGTACAAGTTTATTACAAAAACTTATAGCAGCTAAACAACAGATAACTGTGTTGCCAACTAATGATTTATGGCTTGAGTGTGATAGTGTAGATGATATCAAACTCTATGAAAAGCTCTTTAGTAAAGAGCTTAGTATCATTAAATAGTTACTTAAAAGCTAACATATAAAGGAATTTTTAATGTCAAAATATAGTAGCACAATGCTTGAAGAAACTCTTAAAATTCAAGTTAGAGATGATTATTTTGCTGATTTTAGAATGGCACAGGTAGGTAGAATTGATTTTGCTATTTTAAAATCTAATACTAAAGGTGGTATAGTTGATTTATTTGATAATTTTGATCAATATTTTTTGTGGGCAGAAGCCAAAAAAGGTACTAATCACGATATCTATGAATCATTTGTACAATTAATTTTAACAATAGGTAGAGAAAGAACATTTGAAAAGTTTTTACCACCTATATTCATAGGGGCTTTTGATGCTGAAAAGATAGCTTTTGTTGATTATTCTTTAATAGCAAATGTTCTAATTAAAAATGATTTTAATTGGCAGGTAACTCCATCTAATCACAAGACTAGAGAGTTTAAATATTTACTAGGCTTAGTTAAAGAAGAACTAGAAAGTAGTTCTTTAATTTTTAACTATGAGACGCAAGATCAAGAATTAAGAGCCTTTATTAAAAATAATTTTATAGTAGGCAGAAATAATGTTAGAAAGATTGAAATAACTAAGAATAATTTTACTTCAGTATATTTTAAATGGTTAAAAGAAGTAAAACCTACTATTAATATAAAGTGGGATTTAGTTAAAAAAGCAGGTTTAATTGATGCTGATTTTTATTTAGCTGATTTGTTATCTAAAAAGGATGAGACATTAAAAGATGCTTTATTTGTGCTTTTAAAGACAGATCATTATGAGTTTGGCAGAAAAGTTGATGAGTATGGGTTAGAAGCTGTAACAAAAGCATCCTTTAATGATGATCAGTTAGCTCATAAAAAATTTTGGAATATATATAAACGACCTCCACGCAAAGATTTTTGGCAATATATTATTGATCGTCGTGATTTGCTTGTACCTCAAGATATTAGAGAAAGAAAGGGTTCTTACTTTACTCCACAAATATGGGTAGAAAAATCTCAAGAATATTTAATGAAAGAATTAGGGGAAAATTGGCAGGATGAATATTTTATTTGGGACTGTTGTGCGGGCACTGGTAATCTTTTAAATGGTCTAACTAATAAATATAATATTTGGGCATCTACTATTGATCAAGCAGATGTTGATGTGATGAAAGATCGTATCAAAAATGGTGCTAATTTATTAGAATCTCATGTGTTTAGATTTGATTTCTTAAATGATTCTTTTGATAATTTACCAGAGGGTCTTAAAGAAATTATAAATTCAGAGGAAAAACGTAAAAAGCTAGTTATTTATATTAATCCTCCATATGCTGAAGCAGATAATCGAAAAGGAACAGGACGGAGTGATGTTGCTATATCTGAAATACAAAATAAATACTCTGATTTTATGGGATATTCAAAAAGAGAGGTATATATTCAGTTTCTAGCTCGTATTTATAATGAGGTTCCAAATTGTATACTTGGATTATTTTCAACATTAAAGCATATTCAAGCACCTCGTTTTAAAGATTTTAGATATAATTTTAAATCAAGATTATGTTCAATATTTATGGTTCCTGCTTATACCTTTGATAATGTTAAAGGTAGTTTTCCTATAGCTTTTCAACTCTGGAAAGCTGATGCAGATAGTCAAGATAATTATAAGTATCTTCCACTTGTTGATATTTTAGATGAGAATGCTAGTAATATAGGTAAATTACAATTAATTTGTTATGATTATTATAAATTAATTAATGATTGGATAAAAATTTATAGAGGTCATAAAAAAGAGCCTAATTCAATTGGTACGGCTATTGCCATTGCAAGTGATTTCCAACATCAAAGAACTGTACGCATAGAGCAACCATATCAAATAGTTAAAGCAGATAATCATAATTGGCAAATAACAAAAGATAATTTGCTAGTAAGTTGCGTATATCTTGCAGTTAGATTGTGTTTACCTGCAAGTTGGTATAATGATAGGGAAAATTTTTTATATCCAAAAGATGATGTTTTGACTGATAAAAAGTTTTGTTACAATTGTTTGATTTATATTTTATTTCATGGACAAAATAAAATATCAGTATTAAATTGTGTAAATCATTGGATTCCTTTTAGAGAGTCGCAAATAAATACAAAAGATGTGATAGAGTCTCATTTCATGTCAGATTTTTTAAAAAATTTGACTTTATCTGTTATAGCACAAGATGTTTTAGATAGTGCAAGAGATTTATACATATACTATCACTCTCAAAATGACTCAAATCCTAATGCATCTTATTACGATATAAGGGCATATTTTCAAGGAAAAAATGATAAAGGCAGATTAAATGTATCATCTGAGGATAAGGAATATACAAGACTATTAAATATTTTAAAGGAAAAACATAGACTATTAGGTGAAGAAATAAAACCTAAAGTTTATGAATATGGCTTTTTAATTAAGTAAATTTAATAAAGTATATTTTTAACTTAAGATCCTAAGATATATTTAAGTCTTAGGATCTTAATTTTTTTAGTAAATAATTACATGTACTTTTTGTGAGCCATGTACACCAAAGACAGTTACAAGCTCAATATCTGAGGTACGTGAAGGTCCTGCAATAAATAGAATATTAGTCGGTAAACAATCAGGATGCTCTTTTTTTACAAGATGCAGTGCATCTACAAGTGATGGTACTACATCTTCTTTTTTTAATAGCATAATACATAAAGTAGGTGCTAATGAGAGCATGCGGGGTTGTTTATCAGATGAAGTAACTAAACATACACCATGAGATGCAACACCTGCTCTTGCTTGTATTATAGAAAAGTCAGTATGGAAGACTTCATGTCTTATATCTTCAATTGGCTTATCAAAACACAGTTTAGAGCTTGCTTGTATTTTATTAATATCAATTACGCCATCTATATCGCTTGGATACATCATGCTATTTAGCTGATAAGAAGCTACAATTTTATTGATAGTTTCCTCTAATTGATCTTTACTGCATTGTTCAACAATATACTTGTTTTCAGTCATTCTTGTGATCATATCGTTAAGAGGATTATCTGTAGTTTTAATATGCACTACAGGATTTTGAGTTTCTTTACGGCAAAAATCACTTTCTTTGTAACCACCAGCTACCTTATTAAGTATAGCTTCACGTGAGCGCTTAGAGATTTCTTCAATAACATTACTCATAGCTTACTCCTTCCATATTTTTTAGCTTATCATACAAGGTGCCTTTAATATCAGGTAATTCTTTGTATTTAGTCCAATTTTTTATTACAGGTAGTTGATGTGAAAAAGTTTTTAAAACAAAATTAAAGGTATGAGCACTTGAGATATTAAAACGCCAAATACCACCACTTGTTGCAGCTTTAACAAAGAGTTTAAAGGCTATTTGTTCTGTTTTGCTATGTTCTAGCTTATCACTGCCAAAAGCTTTATTTTCACCTTGTCCTACTTTATTAGCACGTAATTTACGAATTAAACTAGCTAAAGGTATTTTAACTGGGCATACCTCAGAGCATCTGCCACACAAAGAGCAGAAACTTAAGATATCTGAGTTTTGATCCATACCAAATAAATTAGGGGAAATAACCTCACCTATAGGACCTGGATAAATTGTTTGATAAGCATGTCCACCAATTTTATCATATACAGGACAGAAGTTCATACAAGAGCCACAGCGTATACAACGCAAAGCTTCATGATAATCCTCATGAGCTAACATATTAGTGCGATTATGGTTGAATAAAACTACATGTACTTCTTTAGGACCATCTTTATCTCCATTTTTACGAGGACCACTAATAATATTATTATAAGTTGGGATAAATTGTCCTGTAGCTGATGGTGTTAAAAGGTGTACCATAGTAGCAGCATCTTCAAATGTTTCTAAAACTTTTTCAATACCACATAAAGCCACATGAATATCAGGTGCTGTGGTACACATTCTGCCATTACCTTCATTTTCAATTAGCCAAAAAGCACCTTCTTTTGACATAGCAAAGTTTACACCTGACAGACCCATTTTAAGACCTTCAAATTGATCACGTAAATGAGTTCTTGCTATGCTATTGAGTTTTTCAATTTCTTCTTCATAAGGAGCATTAAGTTTATCTTTAAAGATTTGAGCTACTTCATAGCGATTTTTATGAATGGCTGGTACTACAATATGTACAGGAGGCTCATGATTTAATTGAATAATGAGCTCACCTAAGTCAGATTCGATAGCTTCAACACCTTTTTCTTGTAAAAAGTGATTAAGACCAATTTCTTCAGAGGCCATCGACTTACCTTTGAGGATTTTAGTAACATTATTTTTTTTAATTAATTCATAAATAATATTACAAGCATCAACATCTGTATCAGCCCAATGTACTTTAATACCATTTTTAGTAGCGTTTTTTTCAAATTCAACTAAACGCTCACCTAAAGATTGTATAGCATTGTTTTTAGCTTGTTTTGCTCTTTGGCGTAGACCTTGCCAATCATTGAATTTATTTTCAACTAGATTTAGACGATTTTTTTGCAAAGTATGCATAGCTGTGCGTAAATTTTCACGCATTTGCTTATCATTAAGTTTAATTTTTACAATCTGCTCATGAGGCATCTTAGCACTATTAGACATAAGCGTTAGCTCCTTTTATTCTATCAAGTAAGAAATCATAAAGATGTACTACTTGAATATCGCTATTTTGACGTTTAAGTGCACCTTGAATATTGAGTATGCAAGCACTGTCTCCAGCTACTACGTATTTAGCACCAGTATGTTTAATATCATCAATTTTAGCAGACACAATAGCATTAGAAATTTCAGGTTCCTTTATAGAGAAAGTACCACCAAAGCCACAACATTCTTCTTCATATTGTAAAGGTGCTAAAGTAACGTTTTTAAACTGAGATAACAAAGCTTTTTGACTATCAACACATTTTTGGATACGGAAAGCATGACATGAGGTATGCCAAGTAATAGTAAGTGGAGCACCTTTATCTTCATAATTTACCTGACAAACTTTATGAAGATATTGGCTCAGGTCATAAACACGCTCACTAAATCTTTTGATACGCTCAAACTCTTTATCACCTTTAAATAGTTCTAATATGTCATGTGAAAACATGCCTGCACAAGAGCCAGCTGGCACTACTATAGGTAAGCTTTCATCCTCTTCAAATAAAGCTACATTATGTAAAACAATTTTTTTGCTTTCTTCAAAATAACCTGAGTTATATGATGGTTGTGAACAGCAGGTTTGATTTTTTTTATAAATAACATCCACATTAGCTAGGCGTAAAAGCTCAATAGCATTTATTACTGTTTGTGGCATAGCACTAGAACAAACACATGTGGAGAATAGATATACTTTTTTATTCACAAAAAACCTCGTTGAATTAAGTTACAAAGCAGCCCCATACAAAAAGGCTGCTTATAAAATCAATTTATTTATGAATTAAAATTGACTCTGGAATAATACCAGGTAGCATATAGGCTATAACCCATGACCATACACCAAGTAATATAATAAATGCTAGTGAATATTTTAATGTGTACTTAAATAGGTCAGATTCACGGCCTACTAGCCCCACAGCAGCGCAAGCTACAGCTATAGATTGAGGAGAAATCATCTTACCTACTACACCACCTACAGAGTTAGCAGCTAAGAATAAGGTTTCTTCAATGCCTAATTTATGAGCTGTAACTTGTTGCAGTACACCAAAGAGTAGATTTGAGCTTGTATCTGAACCAGTTAGGAATACACCAACCCAACCAATAACTGGTGAGAAGAAAGCGAACGCTTCTTGTGAGTTTGAAAATGCTAAGCCTAAGGTTGTAGACATACCACTATTTTTAGAAATAAAGGCAAAAGCTACTACAAGACCAATTGTTACTATAGGGATAGCCATTTCTTTTAAGGTATCCCAGAAACAATCTAGAGCATCAGTACGCTTTACTTTTAGGATAAGCATAGAAAGTAAAGCAGCAAATAAAATAGCAGTACCAGCTTGAGCTGCAATTAGGTTAATAACTTGAGAAACAGGTACTTGTGATGTAACAGTTGGATCAACAATACTTGGGCTAATAATTGAACCTACAGAATTGTTAAAGACTAAGGTTACTTGAGTAAATTCTAAGATTGCACCTTTAGCAAATAGGCTCTTGAAGATAGGTGAAGTCCATAGAATAATAAAAGCAATTAGAAGGATAAAAGGTGTCCAAGCAATAAAGATTTGTGAGCTTGTATATGGCATCTTATTGTCAAAATTAGTCTCACCATCAAATCTAAAGATATGCTTTGGCTTCCAAACCTTTAAAAATACTGTGGTACATATAATAGATACTACAGCAGAAGCAATATCAGGAAGTTCAGGACCTAGGAAGTTAGAACTATAAAATTGTGTTGCCACAAAGCTTAATGATGCTACAAAAATTGCAGGGAAGGTTTCACGTAAACCTCTAAAACCATCCATTAAAAATACTACAAAAAATGGTACAACAAAGCTAAATGGCACTAACATACGACCAATCATTGCAGAAACAGGACCTGGATCTACACCTACAGTGCTGCACATAGCAGTAATAGGAATACCTACAGCACCAAAAGCTACAGGAGCAGTATTTGCAATTAAGCATAAACCTGCAGCTTTTAGAGGATCAATACCTAAACCTACAAGTAAAGCAGCTGTAATTGCTACAGGACCACCAAAACCAATGGCACCTTCTAAGAAAGAGCCAAAGCAAAAACCAATTAAGATAACTTGAATACGGTGATCTGGAGTAATAGACATTACTGAAGCTTTAATAATATCAAAAGCACCTGCTTTAACAGTAAGTTTGTATAGGAATATAGCTGCAATAATAATCCATGCAATTGGCCACATACCTTGAGTAAAGCCTTGTACAAAAGATGCACCAACAAGTTGAGCAGGCATACCATAAACAAAAATTGCTAAAATAGCTGTCAATACTACGGTGATAAAAGCAGCTTGATAGCCTTTGAGTTTTAAAGCTACTAAGCACACTAAAAAGCAAATAATAGGTATGAATGCAATCAGTGAGCTGAGCATAATATTATTAAGCGGATCATAAACTTGTGTCCACATATGATACTCCTTATAATTTTTATTTAAAAATTAGTTTTTTAGCAAAAACACAAATTTTTTCTGTCAAAATTACATTTTAGCTTAGATTTTTGCAATTGTATTAAAAGATATTATT
This sequence comes from uncultured Anaerobiospirillum sp., assembly GCA_944389785.1. Lineage (GTDB taxonomy): Bacteria > Pseudomonadota > Gammaproteobacteria > Enterobacterales > Succinivibrionaceae > CALXNP01. The sequence goes on along the minus strand of CALXNP010000001.1, from coordinate 28,573 downwards.
TTTTTTCAAATAAACATTTTTAATATTGTAATACAATTCACAAATTTTATAAGAATATATGTGTAAAAATGAGTATTTTTTGCAACTATTTGTATTTATAGACATTTTTATTAGTACTTTTAGTCGGCAAAATATTTAACAAAATAAATTTGCAATATTTTTTTACTAGTTCATCATAGATTAAGCTTTTTTGTTAAAATCTCATTCAATTTAAATAAGTTTTTAAGATTTTTTATAAAAAGGTGGAGTATGCAAATAAAATTAGCCTCATGGAATGTAAATGGCATTAGAGCTGTTAGCGCAAAAGAAGATTGGAAATGGTTTGGTTCTCGTGGCTATGATGTTATTTCTTTACAAGAGACCAAGGCTGATGTAAAGCAATTAGATAAAAGTTTAGCAGAGCCTGAAGGGTATTATTCATATTTTGCCTCATCTGTGGTTAAAAAAGGTTATTCTGGTACAGCTGTTTTTTCAAAAATTAAACCACTTAGTCATGAAATAGAGTTGCCTGATGAGCAATTTCAAGGAGAGGGTAGAATTGTTCATTTGGAGTTTGAGCAATTTCACTTCTTTAATGGATATTTTCCTAATGGAGGAGGTGAGGTTCTAGATGAAAATGGTAAAGCTACAGGTGAGTTTAAGCGTGTACCTTATAAAATGGGATTTTTTGAATCATTTTTTAATTATGCCCAAAAACTAAGACAAAGTAAGCCTATTGTTGTTTGTGGTGATTTTAATATAGCTCATCAAGCTATAGATTTAGCTCGTCCTAAAACTAATACTAAAAACACTGGTTTTTTACCTATAGAGCGTGCTTTTTTGGATAAATTTGTAGCTGCAGGTTATATTGATACTTTTAGACATTTACACGAAGGGCAAGAGGGACATTATACTTGGTGGTCTTATAAGACTCGTGCTAGAGAAAAGAATGTTGGATGGCGTATTGATTACTTTTTTGTATCAGAAGAACTAAAGTCTAATATTAAAGATGCTTATATTGAAAATGATGTGTATGGCTCTGATCACTGTCCTGTTGGTTTAGTTTTAGAATTTTAGTGCACAAAAATATAGCAATTTAAATAAAAGTACATAAAATATGCCCTTTTTATTGTTCAAAACAAGGGCATTACTTGTATGACTTGTATATATGAATATAATAGAGAGTAGTTTATTATTTAGTTATTAACTTTTTAATAAACGATCAGCTTATAATTAAATTATAGGTAATGTTACACAAGCTTAAATTAGCTTTATTTATTGTAAGGTAAAAATATGTGTAGTTGTAATAAAAAATTGAAACCTAAGTTGCTTCTAGTTGCGACTAAAAGCCAAAACTTATCAAATCATTTCTTATTTTCTTCTAATCTATTTAGCCATAATAGCTTTAGCTACTCATATTATTATCTCTAATCTTTCATTTTAATTTTTGATATTAAGGGCGGTTTTTATGAACCTAAGAAACAATAGGATGATCCCTCCGCCGCCAACATCGCGGCATGGTATCGTCGACACAAGAATAAAGGATATTTTCCAATTGTTACCTCCTGTTGCGGTTATAGAGAAGTTTCCAACTTCTGATTTTATAGATGGTCTTGTTACACAAACAAGAGACAATATACATGACATCTTAAATGATAAAGATGATAGATTAGTTGTGATCACAGGTCCATGTTCAATACATGATCCTAAAGCTGCTTTAGATTATGCTGCAAGATTATTAGATTTACGTAAGCGTTATGCTCAAAACCTTGAAATAATCATGCGTGTATATTTTGAAAAACCACGTACTACTGTTGGTTGGAAAGGTTTGGTTAATGATCCTGATCTAAATTCATCATTTGATATTAATAATGGCTTGCGTATTGGCAGAAAGCTTTTATGTCAAATCAATGAGATGGGAATACCAGCTGCAACTGAATATTTAGATTTAATTACCCCTCAATACATTGATGAACTTATTTCATGGGGTGCTATTGGTGCAAGAACTACAGAATCTCAAGTGCATAGACAATTGGCTTCAGGTCTATCTTGTCCTGTTGGTTTTAAAAATGCAACTGATGGTTCTGTAAAGGTAGCTGTTGATGCAGTAGTGGCTGCTGCTAATGAGCATACCTTTATGACAGTTACTAAGCTAGGTCAAGTTGCTATTGCTCATACTAAAGGTAATGATGATTGTCATATAATTTTGCGTGGCGGAAAGGTACCAAATTATAAAAAGACAGATGTTGATGCTGCTTGTGAAGTTTTAGCTAAGAGTAATCTTTTAAAGAAGGTTATGATTGATTTTTCACACTCAAATAGTTCAAAGCAATTTAAAAAGCAAATGGAAGTATGTGAAAATGTAGCAGAGCAGATCAGTGCAGGCGACACAAGAATCTTTGGTGTAATGATCGAAAGTAATCTTGTTGAAGGTAGACAAGATCTATGCGAGAATTTAGATGATCTTGTATATGGTCAAAGTATTACTGATGCATGTATTGGTTTTGATGATACTGTAAGAGCAATTGAAATGTTAAATGAAGCTGTAGAACAGCGTCGTTTAAATAATAAATAGTACAAACAAAAAGGGGAAATTATGCCAGCTTTATCTTTAGAAAAGGACAAAATTAAGATTTTATTATTAGAAGGTGTTGATACAAGTGCCATAGATACCTTTAAAAAGTCAGGTTACACTAATGTTACCTATGAAAAGAAGGCTTTAGATGGTCAAGAATTACTTGATGCTATTGCTGATGTGCACTTTATTGGCATAAGATCACGTACTTTTCTAACTAAAGAAGTTTTAGCTCATGCTAAAAAATTAGTTGGCATAGGCTGTTTTTGTATAGGTACTAATCAAGTAGACTTAACAGCTGCCTCTGCTTTAGGTATTCCTGTTTTTAATGCTCCTTTTTCTAATACTCGCTCTGTAGCTGAATTAGTAACAGGTGAATATTTACAATTATTGCGTGATGTTCCTGCACGTAATGCTCTATTACATAGAGGTGGTTGGAAAAAAGCTGCAACAGGTTGTTATGAAGCTCGTGGTAAAACTTTAGGTATTGTGGGTTATGGCCATATTGGTACTCAGGTTGGTATTATTGCAGAAAGCTTAGGTCTTAAGGTAATTTTTTATGATATTGAAAATAAATTATCTTTAGGTAATGCTCATCAAGTTGAGAGCTTAGATGAACTCTTAGCTAATTCTGATATTATTTCAATGCATGTGCCACAAACTGCAGATACTATGAATATGATCAATGCTAATGCCTTTGAGAAGATGAAAGATGGTGTTTTCTTTATCAATGCTTCACGTGGTACTGTAGTTGATATTGATGCCTTAGCTAGTGCATTACAAAGCAAAAAGGTAGCAGGAGCAGCTTGTGATGTATTCCCTAAAGAGCCAGCTGCTAATGGTGAGGAATTTGTAAGTCCATTGCGTCAATTTGATAATGTGATTTTAACTCCACACATAGGTGCTTCAACACAAGAGGCTCAATGTAATATTGGTATTGAGGTTGCTCAAAAGTTAGCTTTATATTCAGATAATGGCTCAACTTTAACAGCAGTAAACTTTCCTGAAGTATCTTTACCTCAAAAGCGTCAAGGAGTTTCACGTTTATTGCATATACATACTTCTGTACCTGGTATTATGCGTCAAATTAATGATGTTTTTGCTAAGTACAATATTAATGTAGCAGCTCAATACTTACAAACTCAAGATGATGTAGGTTATGTTGTTATGGATATTTTCTCAGATGATCCTCATCAATTTTTAGCAGAGCTTAAGGCTATTAAAGGTACTTTAAAGTGCCGTATCTTGTACTAAATTATATCGAGATTAAATCCCAAGCTAAGTCTTGGGATTTTTTTTGGCACCTAACTTGCTTTTAGCTATGATAAAATTATAATTTGACAAAGATTTAAATTACAGGATGATGGTAAATGTTAAAACTAAAAGCAATATATAAAAGTTTGGCTATAGCTTTGTGTTTTAGTGGAATATGTAATGTCAGTGCTAATGCTAATGTATGGGGCGTAGATGAACTTAATCGTTGGACTTTAGAGGAGGATAATTTTTATAGTAATGCAAAGGACTCATCATCCAATTATTTAAAAATAAAAGAGCGTATACCACATCGTGAACTTATTTATCGCGTCAATAATGGTATGATTGACAGCTATAGTTTTTCTTTAGGCTGTACACAATATTCAGCTACACCTACTTTAAATCTTAGGGTTAATGCTTTAGATATTCCTATGCAGTCAACATTGAATGGACGTGTATTTGCTAGATTTTTAGTTGATCAAAATGATGAAATTGCATTAAGAGGTGAGATTAGAAGCTCAGGGCGTTTAGTATTTTTACCTTTAACAAAAGAACAAGAACAAAAATTATCAAGTTTGCTTTTGCAGTTAAATGAAGGTGGTAAACTGCAAATAGCTTTGCTTCAAGGTGAAAATAGTATGCCTAAAATCTATGATATTAATTTAGCGGGTTTTAGTGCTTTATCTAAAAATATTATAGATGACTGCAAACTATTATCACAATATAATCAAAAGGCACCTTTATTGCCTGATTATGTAACAGCAGAGCCAAAAAATGTTGCTCCTGCAGACTATAGCTTAAAAGATCAAAATACTATAGATAATCCAGGTATGGGCTTAGAAACACAAATAAGTAATAATGTAAATAATGAGGATACAACAAAGACAGAACCAATAATTCACGATTTTAAGCCAGATGGTTCAATTAGTTCAATAGGTCCTGACGGTTTGCCTGTAGGTGTTAATGATAATGAAGAGGAAAACACAAAGAGTGAAGAAAGTATGGGTACAGCTACACCTATGCAAATAGATGAGGATGGTATGCCTATCTTTTAGATCCTAAAGGATAGAATATGAGTAAAAGTAAATATGTTGTACATTTTCCTATGGCTTTATTTGCCATTATTATGGGCTTAAGTGGTTTTTGTTTAGCTTGGGTACAAAACCCGTGGCATATGCTCTTACCAAAAAGCCTTGATAAAATTACAATCTATATTAGTATTTGTTTTTCAGTTTTAGTAATTATTTTATTTACTGTTTTATTAATATTATTAATTTTAAGGATAATTTCTTGTAGAGAAGAGGTTAAGAAGGATTTAAAACATCCAATCAAGCTTAATTTTTTTGCTGCGATTAGTGTTTCTTTAATTTTAATTTCTAATTTGTTTTTATTTTTATCTCACAATTTAATTTTTGCCCAAGTATTTTTATACAAGCTAGCTTATACAATTTTTATTGTAGGTAGTATTTTACATTTTGCCTTAACCTTATTCACATTCAATAGTTGGTTAAATCATTCACATTATAAGATTGAAAGTACTAATCCTGCTTGGTTTATTCCTGTTGTTGGTAATATTATAGTGCCATTAGCAGCTATGCAATATAATCATGTGCTGACAGCTAGTGCATTTTTTAGTATTGGTTTTATATTTTGGGTAATATTATTTACTATTATTTTATATAGATTGTTTTTTCATGAGCCATTACCAGCAAAACTTACTCCAATGTTATGTATTTTATTAGCACCACCATCAGTAGGTTTTGTATCCTATTTAGCAATTACTCAAAATAGCATTGATCTTATGGCTATAGCTTTATATTCTATGGCTGTATTTATTTTTTTACTATTGTTGTTAAATTTTAAGCGTTTAGCTAAAGCTCCTTTTTTCTTGTCTGCATGGGCTTTTTCATTCCCTCTAGCAGCTTTTAGTATTGCTACATCAACTGTAGTTAAACTCTTTTTAAATCAAACCCCATATACTTATGTAGCAAATATTTTTTATACTATAGTATTTGTTTTGTTGAATATAGTTATTTATTATTTGATTGTTAGAACTATTATTCAATTAAAAAATGATAAAATTTTTGTTGAAGATTAATAGTATAGAGATAAAAATTATGAAAAAAGCCTCAGATAGAGGCTTTTATTTGGTTTATTTTAGATAATTTCTATAATTTGCTGCTAGTTTGTCAATTTGTTCAAGTAGTTGTGCTTGATTGCTTGCATACTTTTTAATTAATCTATCGAAGCTTGAGTGAATGACAAGTGCCAAAATAGGATCCTCAATAGTTAAATCAGTATTTAAGGTATCACCATCTACAGTTTCAATTACATGGCAAGATAGAGGCTTTAATTTAGCAAGCTCTAAAGACTTATTGTCAAGTTTAGCTACATTTAATCTATCTATTTGTACAATATTAGCTTTGCTGTAGATATCTTGCAGCATTTTTTGTGTACTTGCAAAAGGTAGATTTAAAACAATATCTAAATTTTCATTATGTGCAGTTTGAGCAAAGTCTTCAGATTGAGATAACATTTGACATGGAACATCTACTAAGAATATAGCATCTACACCACTTACTTTGGCATCATGATAAAAACGTTGTGTACCTCTAGCTTTAACCATATTAGCATGAACATTTAGGATTATAGGTAAATCAAATTCACGACGTAAAACTTTAATTAAAGCAAAACTTTTATTAACAGAAGCTCCGTTTGCAATTGCTCGATGCTGAGATTCTAAAATATCTATAGTTAAGGCAGAAGGATCACTAAAAGCTAAATTTAAACTTAAAGCATCTGCTTTTTGACTTAGTATTTTCAATATCTCAAGATTTAAGTCATAATTTGGATCACATAAAGTTAAGCTAGCAATAAAACCTTTGCGTTTATTGGTCTGTAAATTTTTAAATAAGCTATCAAATCTGTTTGTCATTTTTTTACTCCTTAGGCTTATTTTGATTAATGTTATCTACTAAAATATGACCCTTAGCATCAAATAAACCTTTTTCATGTAAAATTTTATCAACATTAAAGATATCTTTATCACCTCTGCCAGATAAATTTACAAGTAAAACTTGTTCTTTATCTTTATTCATGCGAGCAAGTTTAATAGCATAAGCTAGAGCATGAGATGACTCCATAGCAGGAATAATACCTTCTTTTTGTGATAATAAGACAAAAGCCTCAAGAGCTTCATCATCTGTTGCTGTTTCATATTTAACTCTGCCAATTTCTTGTAAATAAGCATGTTGGGGGCCAATTGATGGAAAATCAAGTCCAGCAGAGATAGAGTATGATTCTTCAATTTGACCATCATTAGTTTGCATATTTAAAGAATATGCTCCAAAGAAAATACCTTCAGTTCCTAGATTTAATACAGCTCCATGTTCTTTTGTATCAAGACCATGTCCTGCTGGCTCTACACCAATTAAAGGAACTTTAGTCTCTAAAAAGTCAGTAAACATACCAATAGCATTTGAACCACCACCCACACAAGCAATTACGGCATCAGGCTCTTTACCCTCACGCTCTAAAATTTGTTGATGAGCTTCTTGTCCTATAACTTTTTGAAACTCTCTAACAATAGTTGGAAAAGGATGGGGACCTGCTGCTGTGCCTAATAAATAGTGAGTGTCTTCAAAATTTTGTGCATAATCTCTAATAGCAGCATTACATGCTTCTTTTAGTGAGCAAGCACCATCTTGTACTTCAATAACATCAGCGCCCATAAGACGCATTCTAAATACATTAGGTCTTTGACGAGCAGCATCTTTAGCTCCCATATAAATAGTACATTTAAAGCCCATTAATGCACTGATTAAAGCAGTAGCTACACCATGTTGCCCTGCACCTGTTTCTGCTATAACACGCTTTTTACCCATAAGACGTGCAAGTAGGGCTTGACCTATTACCTGATTAGTTTTATGTGCTCCACCATGTAATAAATCCTCTCTTTTTAAATAGATCTTAGTTTTTGTACCTAAAGTTAAATTTTGACAGAGAGTTAATGCGGTAGGGCGACCTGCATATTCTTTTAATAGTCTTATGTATTCTTGTTGTAAATTTTGATCTTGAGTAAATTGAATATAAGCTTGCTCTAGCTCAAGTAATGCTGGTACTAGTAATTCAGGTACATACATACCACCAAATTTACCAAAAAAAGGATTTAGTATTGTCATAATTTTAACCTTTATTTATTTGATTTTTATTATAAGTTTCCCAATTAATGAAATTTATGTAACTATTTAAATTTGTATGGTTAATACAATATGTTAATTTAGCTTTGCCATCGTAAGCAGCCAAGATTAATTAAGTAAAATTTTATATATTTAGTTACCTTCATACTGAGATTATTCCTATATGTACTATGTGTTAGTTTAAATTGTATAGATATAAAAAAACCCGCTTACTGCGGGTCTCTAATTTTTGATGTCTACAAACAACAAAGCCCCGCCTTATGCGAGGTTCCACCATAACTTTGTTATTAGAGTAAATCTAGTCATCAAAAATCTCCTATATTTTTAATATAGCATATAATATTTTTACAAAATATAAAAGACCTTTCATAAAAAAGCTCCAATTTAGGGCATATATAATTTTATATAAATTTAATGTAAAGATTAATGTTTTAGATTAAAAATCTATATTTATTTTTAATCGTGTCCTCTTGCTGTAACTTCAAAAAGATCTTGATCAATTTCATCAAAAAAATGATTTTCAAGATAGTCTTCATTTTTAGCAAAATAAAAACTAGCTAATTTACTAGCACTTATTTTATCAGGTACTAAATATTCTGTGTAATCTTGTTTATAGTGCTCAAGCATAAAATCTATATGACTTTGATCATGCCCCTTTTCTTTAATTAGAAGACTTATGCATGCTTCAAAGTTTTGTCTAAATTCATTATTCAAAAATAGATGACTTGTAGCTGCTATAAATTTCATAATAACCTCAGTAAATACAAGTAGTTTCAAATCTTAAAAATAGGTATAACTAATTTTAGCATAGTAGATATAGTTGTGCATTGTCTTACATTATAAGCTGAGTTTAAAAAGTAATTTTAATTTTGCCTGCATATACAAATAAAAGTTAAGTACTTGATTTGTTTTTTTAGTGCTATATTATAGTGATGGGTAGTGATTAAATAAAAGTTTAAGCTTAGAGTTTATAAGCAAATTAAAGGTATATTGTGAAACAGCTCAATTTTACTCACAGCATAAAATATAAACTATTAAATTTATTAGTAAGCTGTATAACTTTATGGCTTTTAAGCTCTTGTAGTTCTAAAGATGAACTTGAGCCTGTGGCATCAGAGGCAAAGATTAATTATAAAATAGAGGGTATTGATGGTCCTCTGTATAGTAATGTTTTAAATTATTTAAATTCAAGTCCTGCTATTGATGCTTCAAAGGTTCGATTATTTCGACGAGATATTATAGATGGTGCAACTAAAGCTTTAAAAGCGATGGGCTATTATCAGCCTAAAATTGAGTTAAAAGTACCTAAATTAAGTGACAGTACTCATACTTTAGTGGTTAATGTTGATAAGGGTAAAGCTTTATTTATTAAGAATTTTGATGTTGCTATTTTAGGTGAGGGAGCTAATTTGCGCTCTTTTGCTAACATTATTAAGAATAGTAATTTAGGTCCTTATAAAATTTTAAATCATGGGTTATATGAGGATTTAAAAAATAAGCTGCAGATAAGAGCTTTAGCTTTAGGTTTTTTTGATGCCAAATTTATTAGATCAAATATTTATGTCTATGAGGGACAAAATATTGCAGATATAGTTTTGTATTTTGATACAGGCATTAGATATAAGTTTGGTAAAATTGTAGCAGACGATAAATCTAGTGAGCTTTTATACCCATCTTTAGGCTTAGTTAATATTAAAGATGGTGATAATTATTCAACAACAAAGCTTAATAGATTTATTAACTCTCTTAGCAATACTAATTATTATGCTGTAGTTGATGTTAGTGCAGATCCTAAAAAAGCTGATAACTATCATATTCCTGTAGATGTTAATTTAGAACGTAAGCCTAACAATTTAATGCGCTTAGGTGCAGGTTTTTCTACAGATGAGGGATTGCGTTTAATTTTTGATTGGCAAAAACCTTTATTAAATAAATATGGTCACTCTTTATCTTTAATTTCTAATGTTTCTATGGTGCAGCAAAATGCTCAACTTATGTATAAGATTCCAAGGCGTGACCCAAATTTAGATTATTATTATTTAAAACTTTCACAAGAACATAATGATCTTAATGATACACTATCAGATATTTCAAATTTTAGTGTGCATTATGTAGCTAATAATACAGGCAGTTGGCGTAGAGATTATTATATCAGTGCTAATTATGAGGATTATAAACAAGGCATAGAGGATGGTTATAGTTTTGATATTATGCCAGGTTTTAGTCTTTCACGTATTGAAACTTCACGAGGTTTTGATCCTAAATCAGGCATTAGCTTTAATTTAGACGTAAAAGGTGCAAGTAAGCTTTTTTCTGATCATAGCTTTTTACGTATTGAAACTAGTTTAAAGTCAATTTTAAGTCCCACAGCTAATACTAGATTAATAACGCGTTTTACTCAAGGTGCTATTTTAGGACCCGATGCATTGAATGTGCCTCCATCCTTACGTTTTTTTGTAGGTGGTGATAACTCTATACGTGGTTATGGTTATTTAGATGAGTCAGAACGTTTTTCTGATAATAGCTTAAAAGGAGCACGGTATAAAAGTTCTGCAAGTCTTGAATATCAATTCCCAATAGGTATAGATAATTCACGTCTTGCTTTATTTATGGATGCTGGTATTGCTACAGATGATTATAGTAAGGCTAATGATATTTTATTAGGCCCAGGTTTTGGTTATCGCTTTATTTCAAGATATGGTGTATTAAAAGTAGATTTAGGCTTTGGTATCGATAAAGATCCAACTAAGATACGTTTACATTTTGCCTTTGGTCCGGAGCTGTAAATGGCTAAGCTAATTATAAAAAGAACATCGTATGTCTTAGCTATTGTGTTAGTTATTATATTTAGCACAATAACTTATCTTTGTTTTACTACATCAGGGGCTAAATTTATTGTAAATAGAGTTAATGGTTTAGCAGATAATGTACTTAATATAGACGCAGATATTAATGATGGATCTTTAGCTTATGGTTTGACCATAAAAAATTTTAGATTAGAAGTCTTTGATATTGTCACTGTAAGTTCTGATTACATAAAACTTAATTATTCAATTTTTGATGTACTAATTAAAAATGCTTTACTTGTCGATAAGCTTGAAACTAATAATCTGCGTGTACAGTTATTAAGTTCAAATAGCAAAACACAGCCTTCACCACAAGAATCTCAAAATACTAAAATAAATTTTCCTATCAATATTCAAATTAAAGCCTTGCAAGCTTCAAATTTTGCTTACAACAGTGATATTGTTGATGTATATGTAAATAGGTTTAATGCTCGTTTAAGTGCTTATAAAAATGCTGCTTTTATACATGAAGGTGATACTTTAGGTGTTTATGTACATTTAAAAGAACAAGAAAGTAAAACTACAACAATTACACCTACAAAGCCTAAAGATATAGAGTCTCAGCAAGTAAAAACAGAAGATTTACGTTTAAGTTTAGAGCCTTTATTTAATGTAGTGTTACCGCTTAATGTAGGTATTTTAAATTTTAATGCACAAAAAGTACGTTATCAAATGCAAGCTTTTGATAGTGATGTTAGTAATTTGATGCTCAGTGCTTTATTTAATGGTGATAAGCTTAATGTATTAAAACTTATAGCAGATAATGATGTTTTAGCTTTAGATTTAAAAGGAGATATGATTTTTAAAGACTTTTATAAGCTTAATTTTATGCTTAATGTAACAGGAAAGAATACATATAAAGCACAAAATACTTATGATGGTTTTTTTTATGATCAAAAATTAAAACTTACTGCAGAAGGCGATTTGCTTGATTTAAAATTAAATTTAGATTCTACTACTGATAATAAATTAAATGCTGCTGTACATATTAGACCACTTGATCCTAATTTTTATATTAAAGCTAATATCAATGCTGATAATTTTGCCTATCCTTTGCATAGTAAGCAAAAAAACTTTAGCTTAAGTAAATTAGCAGCTGACATTGAGGGACAGCTAAGTCATAGTATAGATTTTAAAATTTTAACTAAATTTACAGGCTATGGTTTTGATAATTTTGCTATAGATGCTAATGGCTTGTGTTCTTTTGAGAGTTTAAATTTAAATAAATTAAATATTAAAGGTAAGTATCAAAATAGTAATGTTGCTTTAAACTCTAAAGCAAAGCTTAATTTTAAAGATCAAATAAGTTTAGATGATGATATTGAACTTAGCTTATCTGATGCTAATTTTATTAACCCTATACTCAAAGGTGCATTAAAGCTTAATACTAAGCTTAATATGCAATTAACACAAACAGATTATATTGTTAAAATTCCAAATCTTACAGCTGATTTTAATTTAAATAATCATAAAGCAACTGCTACTATTGATGAATTATATTTAGATAGTAAAGAGCATATACAACTAAAATTGCTTGAGTTAAAACAAAGAAAAAATTTAATTGTTATTAAAGGTGATAGTCTTACTAATACAGGGTTAAATGCTAGTATACATATTAATAATTTGAAAAATATTTATGCTAATTTACGTGGACCTTTGCTAGCTTCTATAAAGTTTATGGGTAATTTTAGTGATTATGCTTTAGATGTTAAGGCTAATTCAACTAATATTGAGGCTTTTGGTACTAAGATAAATGATATTGTATTTAATGCTAATTATAATAGTGAAAATATTAGCTTTAATTTAACCTCATTTGCTAATACGGTTATTTTTAATGAAAAATTGCTGCCATCAAAACGTTGTATTATAGAATTGACAGGTTCTTTATCTGATCATAAATTTCAAAGCGGCTGTGGTGGTGTAAACTCATTTTTTATAAGCTTTAAAGGTGGATTTGATTTAAATAAGTTATTGTACCAAGGTAATATTATTGAGTTCTTTATTGAAAATCAAAAAAATGGCAATTTGTCTATGCAGCAGCATACTAATTTAGTTTATGATGCTAAAGCTCAAAGTTTTCATTTAGATCCTATACTTTTAGATGGTAAATTGGCTAAAGCCAATGTTGAAAAACTTGATTATGTGCAAGGTGCATTACAAACAAAATTAAGTGTATTTAACCTTAATATAAAACATTTTGAGGATTTAGATAAAAATTTAGCTGCTCTAAATATGTATGGCAGTGTAGATCTTAAGCTTGATGTAGATACTAATCCTTTAAAACGTCAAATTAAAGCTAATATTCAAGGGCATGATATTGCATTTAGAAGTTTGATATTACCTATAGCTTTTGATAATTTAGCTGTAGATCTCAATTTAAATAATGATAATTTAGCTCTTAATACACAAATTTTATTAAAACGTAAGCAAGGAGCTTTAAATTCAAAATTATATATAGATAATTTATCTACACAAAAAAGATTGCGTGGCAATTTAAAGTTAAATGATTTTAATTTATCAGTGCTTAGCTTTTTGCTAAAAGATAGTTTAAATAGTATAGAGGGCAGTTTAAATCTTGATGCAGATTTAGGCGGTAGTTTAACTAACCCTCTAATCTATGGCTCTATAGTAACTAAAGGTTCTTTAGAGCCTCGTTATGGTATTGGCAGTGTTGAGCATTTTGATTTAAATATTGAGCCTAAAGGTAATAAAGCTGCAGTTTTTGGAGTAGTAAGCTTAAATAAGTCAGATATTAATATTTTAGGTGATTTAAATTGGGAGCGTGGCGCTAATGGCATCATCAATATTAAAACTAATAATACACCTGTATTCTTAGCAGGTTATGGACGTGCTTTTACCTCTTTTGATACAAATATTAATTTGCTAGATGATTATTTAGATATTAATGGTGATGTTAATATTGATAGTGCTAGTATTAAAGTTAGAAGCATTGCAGATAGCTATGTAAGTACTTCAAGTGATGAGGTTTTAGTATCAAATGCAGGTCTTTTAGCTTTAGATAATACACCAAAAAATAGTGCTTTTAATTCTAAAATTAATTTAAATATAGCACTAGGTGATGCAATAGATCTTGATGCTATGGGACTTAAAGCTAAAGTTAGAGGTTCTTTATTAGTTTTAAAAGAATTAGATGATAGAGTGGTAAATGGTAAAGGCAGAATTTATTTAGAAGATGGGGTAGCTAATTTATATGGACATAATTTTATTGTTAATCGAGCCAACACTAATTTTAATGGAGACATTACTAATCCTATTTTAGATGCTGAAGTTGTAGTCGATAAAAATGATTTAGATGATGATGTAATAGTAGGTGTGCAATTAAATGGTCTTGCTACTAAACCTAATATCAAATTCTTTTCTAATCCTCCTATGTCGCAAAATGAAATACTTTCATATATACTTTATGGTTATGGTTTAGATAATAGAGCTACAGCTCAAGATGCTAATAATACTAATTTATTATTAAATCTAGGCCTTGGCTCAACTACAAGTTTAGTTAATAGTTTTGTACAGGCTATAGGTATTAATGGCGTACAATTTAATACTCAAGGCAGTGGTGATGATACACAGCTTGCTCTTGAGAGTAATATAAGCCGTAAAATAAAAATTTCTTATGGTTATGGAATTTTTTCAGCTGTAGGTGAGTTTAAATTAAGGTATGAATTAGTGCGTTCTTTATACGTAGAGTTCATATCATCTGTTAATCAAGCTGTAGATATAGTGTATAGCTTTGACTTTGATTGAGGTAGATATGCAAAATTACCATTTAAAAGAAATAATTTCCTATGAGCAAATTCAAACAAGAGTAAAGGAGCTAGCTACCTGTATACAAAAAGATATTGGTGATGAGCAATTAATTACAGTATGTATTTTAAATGGTGCTTATCACTTTTTTTCTGATTTAACTTCTTATTTAACAGGAGATAATATCTTAATTGATTTTATGAGAGCTTCATCCTATGGTGAAAACACTGTATCTTCATTAAAATTAGATATCAGAAAGGATATTGAGCTTGATGTTAAAGATAAATGTGTTTTATTAGTAGATGATATCATAGATACAGGCTTAACTTTAGAAAAAATTGTTGAGCTAATGTATTCAAAAGGTGCTAAAAAAGTTTTAAGTTGTACTTTGATTGATAAAAAAGAACGTCGTTTAAGTACTTATAATGTTGATTACTCAGGATTTAAATTAGAAAAAGGCTTTTTAGTTGGCTATGGTCTTGATATGGGACAAAAGCTTCGTAATTTAAATGGATTATATGAGGTCTGCTTTGACGAAGACTAATAAACAAATGCAAATAGAGCTATCAGCTTATGATTTATATCCACATTTTAATTTGCCTAAATCTTTTAGTACAAAGGATTTAGAACCTAAAAGTTTTGCCTCAATGCAGCATAGAGTAAAAAATGCTCTAAGAGCTGTTTTTACTAAGCATTTATCAAAAACTGTGGTTTTATGTGGTGATAGCTGTATTGATTTAATAGCAACAAGTTATGAGCTTGTTGCTGATATCTGTGTAAAGGATACTAAAATTAGTATTGCTTATGCTCCAACTAAAATAGATTTTTTTGGTACAGAAAAAGAAGAGGGTATAGTTAGTAATAGTGATGTTATTATTATGCCTATAGCACATTTAAATGCTCATCCTAAATGGTTGGGCATGATAGATGCAGTATTAGCACAAAATGACAATTTAATTTTAGTTCTATGTGGTGATGCTGCAGATTGTGCAGCTTTATCTTTATATTGGAGTAATTATGTAAATGCTGTACATGCAGATTTTGTATTTGAGTTTCGAGCTTCAGAGCAAAATTACAGTTTAGCAGCTTTAATTAAACATTATGTAATTAAATATAAGCTTAAAGATTTTGATGGGGCAGCTTTAAACTTAATTGCTAGTTTTTTAGCTAGATTAAATAATGATAGACGCTATTTATTTATAAGTGAACTTAGGCTTATTAGTTTATGTCAAGAAGCTAATAGTTTTTGTAAAACAGAGCTAATAAGTGAAAAAGATGTGTTAAAAGCGATAGCTGCTAGTGATTATAGAATTAATTTTATAGCTAAAGCAGAGCTTCGCTATCATCAAGATAAACAATTGCTAATTAAAACAAAAGGTGAATGTGTAGGCCAAATTAATGGTTTAAGTGTACTTGAAACTCAAGGTTCATTATATGAGTTTGGTCAAGTAGTTAGAATCAGTGCTACTCATAGAGCAGGTGGTGAGGGTGATGTCATTGATATTGAGCATAAGGCTGAATTAGCAGGTCAAATTCATGCTAAAGCTATGATGATCATTAATGGCTTTTTAACCAAAGAGTTTGGCTCTGTTCAACCATTACCTGTAAATGCAAGTTTGGTTTTTGAGCAATCTTATAGTGAAATTGACGGTGATAGTGCCTCGCTTACTGGTTTATGTGCTGTATTATCATCTTTAGCTAATTTAGCTATAAGACAAGATATTGCTGTAACAGGTGCTGTTGACCAATTTGGTAATGTACAAGCAGTAGGTGGAGTTAATGAGAAAATTGAAGCTTTTTTCAAAGTATGCTCTATGCATGGTTTAACAGGTACTCAGGGTGTTATTATTCCAAGCTCTTGTGTAAGTCAATTAGTTTTAAGACCTTCTGTAGTTAAAGCTGTGGATAATAAAAAGTTTCATATTTATACTGTAGATTCAGTTCAAGAGGCAATGCTTATTTTAACTAATTGTGTTTATGGAGATGAAACTATAGAAGACAGTGTATATCAGCGTATTATTAATAATGTCTGTAGTTTGACTATGAATAAAGATGATAATGGGTTTTTAGCAAGGATTAAAGCTTTATTACATTTATAATTTTATACAGATTTATTTTATATAAAATTAAAGGCAGGTGTAAATTACCTGCCTTTAATTTATTTATTTTTTATTTATAACACCTTTTTTAGTAGGTAGTTCTATATCCTCAATACTATCATCTTCATCTATAATTTGAGGGGTTTTAATTAAATCCTCATTATTTGTAATGATAGCATCAGAGGCAATAGTTGATTGCATATTGGCTTGAGTTAAACTTGCATCTACTTTATGCCCAACTACTATTTGAGCAAGAGCACGCTCATGCATTGCAACAGCTACATAGCGATTAGCTAGATCACGTATTGCTTGTAAAAATGTTAGATACATTTCAGCTGAGTGTACTGAAACTTTTTCATGACCTATGATATTTACAAGTTCCATTTGATATTTATCAATATCACGATTGAGTTTTTTAGCATGCTTCACTATGTTTTCTACATTAATAGCACTAGGATCAATTGCAATTACTCGCATATCAATTAGCACTTTATCAAGGCGTTTTAATAGCTCTTCAAGTGAGCTTTGCATTTTACTTGTAAAGAGTGTATGACGGTTAGCAATATGATTTACAGCTTGATCAACAGCATAACGTACTGATTTGGCACCTTCTAACATATTTGAAAATGAAAGATAGAAAAAGTGCTTAGCATCTAAAGCTTCTTTATTAGAGTAATCTTTTTGTAAAGCTAGATTATAGTATTCAGCTCTTTGACGTGAAATACTATCAACTACATTTGATGCTTTATTGCGTACCTTACGTAAAGCAAACTCATTATCATTGAAGAATTCTGTTAAAGCTTTAGTTAGGCAATTTACATTGTTTTCAAAAATTGCAGGTACAGCTGTTGATACTGCTTGTAAGATTTTAGCATTATCGCCTTTTGCATCAATAACATTTTGTACTACTTCTGTAGTTTTTTGCTTAGTAAAATTACTTTTTATTACAATAAATAAAGCCAAAGCTATTAAAGCAAAGGCGGCTGTAGTACCTAAGTATAATAAAACTAAGCAGATAATAAAGCAGAAAGTAAAAGCTGATAAACCTGTTAAGAACCAACCTGCAATAACAGTGATTACACCTGAAATTCTATAAACAGCACTTTCTCTATCCCAAGCACCATCAGCAAAAGAACTGCCCATTGCTACCATGAATGTTACATAAGTAGTAGATAAAGGCAATTTAAGTGAAGTAGCAGATGAGATTAAAATAGCTGCTATTACAAGATTAACAGAAGCTCTTACATAATCAAAAGGTAGAGGAGCTTCACCTTTAACTACAGGTAATTTTTGATAACGTGAGCCAATAAATTTTAAAGCAAAATCTGGCATGACATTGTAGACAGCACGTGAAACTCCAAGACCCATACGAGTAACCATACGTCCTGTAGTAGTAGCACCAAATTGCTCATGCTCACCACGACTTGAGCTTGATAAATTAATAGAGGTTTGAATTACACGATGAGCCTTTTTTGATACAAATAGGGTTACTGCCATAATAAGACCGGCTATAACCAAGTAAAATGTTGGTGTTTTACTTGTTTCATTTAGACTAGTCATCATAAGTTCATCAACACCAAGCCCACTATTCTGCCAATCAACATAACTATCTAAAGCTGCTAAAGGTACACCAATAAAGTTTACAAGGTCATTGCCAGCAAATGAAAAAGCAAGAGCAAAAGTACCTGAGAGAATAATGAGTTTAAAGACGTTGAGTTTGAATAGCACAAAAATCTGTGAAATTATAGTTAAAACTATAAAGGTGGTATAAAGTATAGTTTGTGTGTGCTCATTGATGAAATTTATATATTCAGGTTTCATAAATGAAGCATCTTTTGCACCTTTTACAACTAAGAAGTAAATAATAGCAGTAAGGGAGAAACCACAAAATAATCCGCCTAAATATTTATAGGTATTTTTAAAATTAAAGGTAAATAGTATACGCAATACAAATTGTACTACCATTCCAGATACAAAGGCTACAACTACAGAAACTAAGATAGCCGAAACGATAGTCATAGTTCTATCAGATTTTATATAATCAAAGATTTCTGCAATAGGTAAACCATTAGAGTATAACTTATATGCAGCCACACATATAGCAGCACCAAATAATTCAAAAACAATAGAGACTGTAGTAGAGGTAGGAAGTCCAAGAGAGTTAAATGCATTAAGAAGTAAGACATCAGCTATCATTACAGCTAAGAACATAATCATCACTTCATAAAATGTAAATTTATCAGGATGAAACATGCCTTGTCTTGCAACTTCCATCATTCCAGAAGAAAAGGTTGCTCCAATTAGTACGCCTAATGAGGCTACAATTAAAATTATGTGTAAAGGTGCAATACGTGAACCAACGGCTGAGTTTAAGAAGTTTACAGCATCATTACTTACACCCACAAAAAGATCAACACAAGCAAGAATTAGTAGAAATACTACCAATACAAGAAAGATTGAATCCATAAGTTATTTTTCCATATTATTAAACATAGTTGTTGTGCAATTAACAACATGTATATTTTACAAAAAAAATAGTGATTATTGAAAAAATAAAAGGAATATATATAAAATTTTTTGCCTGCTTTGTTTTTTATATATCTATATGATCATCAATATTAAAATTTATTTAGCAATAAGTGTGATAGTTGTCACATATATTTTAAATTTCTATGTTAAATAACAGATATAAAGGTATACATTATTAAACGTAGATTATTATTAGTTGAGGATGTAAACATGAAATATAGTAAGCTTTTTTTATGTATAGCAGCAAGTGCTATAAGTTTTAATGTATATGCTGCTAAGGATGCTAGTACCAATCCTGATAAATATTATTTATTAGAAAATGAGGTAGCAGATAGTATTGCTTTATTACCTCCACCACCAGCTTTAGATAGTATTGATTTTTTAAATGATAAAACTCAATATGAGATAGGTTTAACTTTGCGTGATACTCCTCGTGGTAAATTAGCAAGTAATGATGCTGATTTACATGGTGATGGTGTAGTTAATTCATTCTCAAAAGCTTTTGGTTTAGATATTACTCAAAAGAATTTGCCTCAAACATATAAACTTATTCAAACTATGACAGAAGATGCAGGTGATCTCTCTACTCGTGGTGCTAAGAATTATTATATGCGTGAGCGTCCTTATGCTTACTACAATACTCCTCCTTGTAATTTAAAACAAATGAATGAGTTATCAACTAATGGCTCATATCCATCAGGTCATACTGCTATTGGTTTTGCTACAGCTTTAGTTTTAGCTGAAATTAATCCAGCTAATCAAGATGCTATTTTAAAGCGTGGTTATGAAATTGGACAAAGCCGTGTTATCTGTGGTTATCATTGGCAGTCTGATGTGGATGCCGCCCGTATTGTAGCTGCTGCAGTGGTAGCTAGACTGCATGCTAATGATAATTTTAATAAGCAATTAGCTTTAGCAAAAGAAGAGGTTGCTAAAAAGTTAAAAGATAAGAAATAGATTAGATATTTATTAAAAATTGCAATTAAAGTTTTAGAGTTAGCTCCTAATAAACTACTAGCAACTTAATGGTACTAGTAGTTTATTTTTTTTAGCTTTTAGCTTTAGAACTAATATTAGGAAGTTTTAAAGCAAATATTCCCATAAGTGGCAGTAATGTACTTAGCTTAAAAACAAAATCAATTGAAGTATAATCAGCTAAAGCTCCAAAGAAAGCTGAGCCAATACCACCAAGTCCAAAAGCAAAACCAAAAAAGAGTCCTGCAATCATACCAACTTTATCTGGCATCAAATCTGTAGCATATACTAAAATAGCAGAAAATGCTGATGAGATAATAATACCAATTAACATTGCCAATGTTAGACATAGATAAACAGAGTTTACATAAGGCATTATTACAGTAAATGGAGCTGCACCAAAAATCGATCCTAAAATTACAAGCTTACGTCCAAACTTATCAGTTAAAAAACCACCAGCTATGATGCCAGCAGCACAAGCGGATAGATAAGCAAATAAAGCCATTTGTGAGTGATAGATGCTTACATCATATTTATTAATTAAATAAAATGTAAAGTAATTAGTCATTGACACTGAAAAAAAGTTTTTAGAAAACATTAAAAATAATAATAAAAATAATGTTTTTTTGACTTGACCTTCTGTTAGACTATGTGTCTTAATAAAAGTAGGTTTTTTACTTCTGCCAAATTCTTCAATACGTCTTTTGTACCAAAAACCTATACGAATAAATATAAAAAAGGCAACTATAGCTAAAATATCAAAAAAACCTATAGCTGTTTGACCAAATGGTATAATAATTAAAGCTGCAAGCAGAGGACCTGCAGCTGTACCTGCATTACCTCCTACTTGGAAAATTGATTGAGCAAGACCTCGTTTACCTCCTGAGGCCATTTGAGCAACACGTGAAGCTTCAGGATGAAATATAGAAGATCCCATACCTATAATACATACTGAAATTAAGATAGTATAAAAGTTATTAGCGTAACAAAGCATTGTTAAACCAATTAAAGTAAAGATCATTGCTATAGCTAAAGAAAAAGGACGAGGATGTTTATCAGCATAACGACCAATAAATGGTTGAATAATTGAAGAGGTCATCTGAAAACATAAAGTAATAATACCAATTTGTGAAAAACTTAGGTTAAAATTCTCTTTAATCACAGGGTATATAGCAGGAATAACAGCCTGCATAGTATCATTTAAAAAATGACCTAAACTTACAAGCAATAAAATTGAAAATACGGTCGTAGCTTGTTTATGTGTTGTTTTTACTCCTAGATCTGACATTAGGCACCTCACTTATCAAATTCAAGGTAACTTTATGTTTTTTATAATGACATATTTTAAATATTAAAATTTGTTAGATGACTAAATAAATGTAAATTTTATCAACTACAAGATTATTTATTTGTATTTAAAAGAAATTAATTATGCGTAGTATTTTATTTGGTCTTATTGAATATAAACGTGTTGCTTTTTAATTATTAATAAGACAAAAGTTAAAGATATAGCACATAAATTTTGCAACTAAAGCTATGAAGAGACAAAATTTATTACATTAAACTACAAAAATAGATGTAATGAATAATTTCATAGTTAATAATATGCAGCATAAGTTAAGTAATTACAGATTAAGATACCCGAAAGGGGCTTTTCTGTTTTAAGAAAAATGTATATGAAAAGTTGAGATGATGAAAATATAAACAATGAAAATAAAAAAGAAGATCACCTTACATACATTAAAGGTGATCCTCTTTACTATGTTTTAAATAGGTTTACAAGATATAGATAAGCTCAAGCCTAAAGCATTTAGTGCTTTTTCTATAGTATCAATTTTTGTATTATGTTTTAGGTTAATAATTCTATTAACTTCCTGTGGCCTTATGTTCATTTTTTTAGCCAAGTCAGCAGGTCTTACTTTTTGTTCTGCCATAGAATTTAATAATAATATTTTAGAAATAATAGATGCAGGAAGAACAACAACCTCCTCATTTTTTTCAGGTTTAGAAGGTAAAGGAAAAGATCTATTATCTTCTATATAAAATTCTACCGCTGTAATAAGGGCTTGCAACGCATTTTTTCTAACCTCGTCTAAAGACCATCCTTCTGTTAAAGCTTCAGGTATGTCTCTAAATGAAGCTATATAACCACCTTCACCATTAGGCTCAATAGTTACAGGGTATTCAAATTTCTCCATAGTCAATTAATCTCCATTGTTAAAGGGTTTTAAATGGATGGGGAGATATTAATCAATCCCATCCTTTTTTCTTGCTTAAAGACCTAGTTGTTTTTTTAATTAACTTAGCAAAGTTATTAGAAATTTCTTTAGATGGATGTCTAGGACAAGTTGTTTGTTTGCCTTTATAATAAAGTTTCAAATGACCTGTTCCATTTTCCACCTTAACACCAAGATCTTTTAGCTCAGAAATGAAATTTTGATATTTCATTGTCTTATTGCCCCTTATTATTAAGTTACAATAATTATAAACAATTTTGTTTATGAAGTTAAGAAAATTTTTATATTTTTTATATTGTTATTAAAAAATATGAGTACATATTTTTATAAATAAATATATATATTAATGTTATAAACATTTATTTATTAAGAGTTAATGTCAATAAGAGTATTTGAAGTATGTTAATATATTGATTCTTAATTATATTATATGGCCTTTGGATAAGTCCGTTTAAGATCACATTTTTTCTAAAGACCTTAAAAATTATGTAATTTATATCAGAAATAAAGCTAACATGATATATTCCTTAAGAATACAACACTAATGAGGATATACATCATGTCTGATTTTAAAGCAGCAAAAGAACTTGTTGATAAAATTAAACCTGCCTGCAGTATACCAAAATCATCTGAAATAACACCTGATAATATCGAAAATTATCTGAAAAATTTAGACTATGATGAAGACCGTATTAGAGAGTACCTTGGGGTTTACAGGTTGGCCTTAGAGCTGAAAAAATGTAATGAAGATGCTATAGAGGCTATTGCCAATGCTCAGGAAATAATCAAGGAGCAGTTTACAGATTCACGCTCATTTGAATATGTTAAATATCCTTTGGATGTAGTTGCCATTGTCTGCATATTAGCTTTCATGGCAGGCAGACGCTCTGCTTTTGAAATTGCTGATTATTGGGGTCACCTCATTAATAGCAATTCTTTTAGATCTCATGAAGGCGGCTTTGTTGTGGGTAAAATTTGAAAAAACTGCAGAAAACCGCCTGCAATTAAGCAATATTCTTACAAACTTGGTCAAACATTTAATTGCAAATCCCGCAATTTATACTGCAAATAGCTACAAATATCATTTTGTGAAGTCAAGCAGACTTATTCAAAGGCCATAATAATTTTCACGAATTTAGACAAAAATTTGGTAAAGGCAGAGATTATTTGGTATTATCAAGGCTAAGTAAAATAAAAGATTTTCAAGGTTATACATTTGATGAGTTTTAAAAACCTATATACACGTTTAGAATGCATTTTTAATAATCCTGTTAATGGTAGGTTTTATGGTTTAATTTTTTTATGGTTCAATGGGGCCTTTACAGGTTTGTTAGTAGAAGGCTTTGATATTTATTTGAGTGTAATACCTTTTTTTTGGTCATTATTAGGAATATATCCATGGGTTATTTTTTTTAGTTTATCTTGTTGCTCTAATGCTGCAAATTTCCCATATAACGTTTTATACGGAATACCTCTTGTTATAGCATTAATTTCTTTTATATGGTTTTTTATAAAGCCAACATTTAAAAAGTATATTATAGGTACTAGTATGCTGTACTATATTCCAATTATGCATTGGTTTTTCCAATTGTATTATTTTATATTTTAAAAGAGATTAAAAAAATTAACCTTTAAAGGTAGAGATTTTTTGATATTATCTAGTTTGAAGAAAGTTGATCATACCTATAACCTCAAATTTTACGCAATATGAAAGAATATTATAAATTTTTCGATAGTCTTTTTAGAAGACCTTATTTAGGAAGATTTTTGGCATTAATCTCATTATGGGCTGGCGGAGCGTTATCTGGATTAGTAGCAGAAGGTCCTCATGTATTGCATCCGTTAGTAATTTTTTTGATTGCAACAGGTATGTATCCATGGCATTTCTGCATATATCTTATAAAAGAAACTAATGAGATTAGAGATTACATTTTGTTAGGCATTCCTATGTTTATAACATTTTGTTCTTATCTCATTTTCTTTATAGCACCAACATTGAAAAAATGTATTATATCTACTTGTTTAATAATGTATGTACCTGTTTATTATTGGGGATTACAAATATACTGGTACTTATTTTAAAGTAAATTTATAAAGAACTAACCTCTAGTTGATAGTCAATTAGAGGTTTTTTATTTTATAAGCAAAAAAATAACCCTCTAGTTGCTTGGTAAAGCCTAGAGGGTTTTGTTATTCAGATGGGTCTATTTATCATGAAATTATAGATAAATTTTAAATAATTAATGCTAAATTAATCAATAGGTAGTTTGATGGGCTTAGGAGTTTTAGGAAAATTTGGTGATGTAATCTTCTTTTGCAATTCATATAAGGTCTTAACTTTTAAAGATGTACAAGTACAAAGAGGTGTTAAGTATGCTCAGCATGATGTGCTTATGCAAATGCCAAAGCAAGAATTTATCGGTTATGAGGCCTCAACAATTTCTTTTCAGATACAGCTAAGAAGCCTTTTTAAATCATCACCTGATGCTGAGCTTTTAAAGTTAAGGCGTATTGTGTACTTGATAAAGATACTAAAGGTTGGCTAGAGCTATCAAAAATGCTTAAATTTTGGCTTATGGGTGATACTTATGAGTTGAAAAATGAAGACGTTAAGTCAGGTACTGCACCTATATATACATTGTCTTTAGATTGGGATTGGGCTTTTGGCTATACTAGATTTAAAAGCTCATACAATGAGTTACAAAAAGAGGCTTTAAATGAAGCAGGACGAAATATATTAATTAGTCGTTTAAAAAGCGAAAGTAATGGCAAGCTCTGGCAAGATGGTGGTAATTTTAATTTTTCAGAAAAAAGCAAGGAAGATTGGAGTAAATATTATTTCAACTTACGTGAAGTAGGAGTACTAGCATTTGGTTTTAATGTTATTGATGGTATGACAGCTGTTTTAGCTAATCATACAATAAGAGCTTTAGCAGAAGGTACTATCAAAGTTCTTGATGACGGAATAAGAGAGATTACTGTTACAAATTTATATTTTTATATAGATGATAGGTTTCAATTTGAGGGAGATTATAATTTAAGATATTGGAGTAAAGAAAAGTTAGATTATGATTTTGATGGATTAGATACCATTTATGTTAATCTAAATAATACTGACTTCAATGTTTTTAGAAAAAAGTTTAGTAAGGGTAGAGATTTTTTGGTATTATCAAGTTTAAAGAAAGTTGATCATACTTATAATTTCAGTTTTTATGCAATATGAAAAAATATTATGAATTTTTAGACAATCTTTTTAGAAGACCTGTTATAGGAAGGTTTCTAGCTTTATTTATTATATGGGCTAGCGGGGTAGTTGCTGGACTAATAACAGAAAAATTTAATATATATATGCATCCAGTAGCATTATTTTGGACTATATATGGTATCTATCCTTGGATGTTGTGTTTGTATTATATAAATGTACATCCTGAATTATCTAGTTATATTTTTTTTGGAATACCTTTGCTTATAATGTCTTGTACTACTCTTATTCTTTTTATAAAGCCAACATTAAAAAAATGTATTATAGCTAGTAGTTGTATTATGTTCCTTCAACCTATTGTTTCAAGATTTGGATTGCACTATATCTTTTTTTAAAGCTTATTTATAGTTTAAACCTCTAGTTGATAGTCAATTAGAGGTTTTTTATTTTAAATAAAAAAAATAATCCTCTAGTTGCTTGGTAAAGCTTAGAGGGTTTTGTTATTCAGATAGGTCTATTTATCATGAAATTATAGATAAATTTTAAATAATTCATGCTAAATTAATCAATAGGTAGTTTGATGGGCTTAGGGGTTTTAGGTAAGTTTGGTGATGTAATCTTCTTTTGCAATTCATATAAGGTCTTAACTTTTAAAGATGTACAAGTACAAAGAGGTGTTAAGTATGCTCAGCATGATGTGCTTATGCAAATGCCAAAGCAAGAATTTATCGGTTATGAGGCCTCAACAATTTCTTTTCAGATACAGCTAAGAAGCCTTTTTAAATCATCACCTGATGCTGAGCTTTTAAAGTTAAGGCGTATTGTGTACTTGATAAAGATACTAAAGGTTGGCTAGAGCTATCAAAAATGCTTAAATTTTGGCTTATGGGTGACGCTTATGAGCTAAAAGACGAAGATATTAAGTCAGGTACTGCACCTATATATACATTGTCTTTAGATTGGGATTGGGCTTTAAGCTATGATAGATTTTTTAATGCTTATGAAGATTTAAGGGAAAATGCTTTAAGTGAGGCTGGTTGTAAAGAATTAGTTAATAGTCTAAAAAAGTATGGCATTTGGGAAAATGGAGGTAATTTTGATTTTTCATTAATAGACTCAAAGGAATGGGAAAATTATTATTTTAATCTACGCTCTGTAGACTCAACCCCAATTATTCCTATATTTGCAGATGGTATGGCAGCTTGCTTGGCTAATCATACTATAAGAGTTTTAGCAGCAGGTAGTGTTAAAGCTATTAATGATGGCATAAGAGAAATTAATATTGTAAGTTTATATTTTTATATAAATGATAGATTTCAGTTCTTTGGGGAATATGATTTAAAATTTTGGAGTAAAGAAAAGTTAGACTATTTTTCGTTTTGGCTAAAAGATGAAACTTATGTGAATTTAAAGAATAGTGATTTTAATTTTTTTAGAAATAAAGTATGTAAAGGCAGAGACTTTTTGGTATTATCTAGCCTATATAAGGTTGATAAGGAATATGTCTTTTATGCAGACTAAAGAGTTTTATAAACGTTTAGATAATATTTTTAAAAAGCCTATTAAAGGTAGAGCTTTAGGTTTATTTTTCTTATGGTTTAATGGTGTGTTAATTAGTCTCTTAATTGAAGGTTTTAGTGTTTTTTCACATCCTATAACTGCTACTTGTTCAATAATGGGATTATACCCTTGGATTGTTATGACAGTAATGTTTACTAATGGGGCACATTTTAGTGATTATTTTTTCTGTAGCATATCATTAGTTTTGGCGGTATATACATATGGTAGTTTTTTTATAAATCCAGTTTTAAGAAAATATATTACGGCCAGTAGTGTTTTGTGGAGTACAGTAGTTTATTTTTGGTTAAAAAGATTATACTTTTTTATATTTTAAAATAGGTTTATAAAAAACAGACCTCTAGTTGATAGTCAATTAGAGGTTTTTTATTTTAAATAAAAAAAATAACCCTCTAGTTGCTCGGTAAAGCCTAGAGGGTTTTGTTATTCAGATGGGTTCATTTTATCATGAAATTAGAGATAAATTTTAAACAATTTAAGGATATTTGTATGCTTTATGGTAATAGTCCAAAACTTAAGCTTGTTTTACAAGTTTTTGTTCTTATAGGGGTGTTAGGTATTGCTTTATTTCCTTTTGCCTTAATGTTTTATATGCTTTTTAGGTAAATACTTGATGTTTTACCTCATGATAGGTGTTTTTTATGGGCTTAGGTGTTTTAGGTAAATTTGGTGATGTAATCTTCTTTTGTAACTCTTATAAGGTCTTAACTTTTAAAGATGTACAAGTACAAAGAGGTGTTAAGTATGCTCAGCATGATGTGCTTATGCAAATACCAGAGCAAGAATTTATCGGTTATGAGGCTTCAACAATTTCTTTTCAGATACAGTTAAGAAGCCTTTTTAAATCTTCACCTGATGCCGAGCTTTTAAAGTTAAGGCGTATTTTAGAAAGTCAAAAAGAACAGATATTAATGCTTGGTGAAAACTATGTGGGTGACTACATACTAACTTCTTATAATGAAACCAATAAGAAATACAATGGCTTTGGCATTTGTATAGCTTGTGATGTAGATTTACAGCTTAAAGAGGTAAATTTAGGTGCAGGTTCATTCATACAAAGTATGTTAAGTCCTATTACTGACACTGTATCAAGTGTGGTATCTAATGTAGTAGGTGGTGCTATAGATGCTTGCAAAGTGTAAGTCAAAAAATAGGATCATCACACCTTAGAGAAAATAATTCAAAATATAAATACTATTTTCAGTGCACTAAAAGAAGAATCTATAATTGATAAAATTACTGTTATATAACAATAGGTTAAAATATAAGTTTCCCAATTCCCGTAACTATACACGGGAATTATCGCTTAATTTAGGGTAATTTTACCATCAAACA